>QKJM01000375.1 GCA_003249315.1 Archangium sp. | reverse complement strand
AGGCTCAGGGGTCCATGTTAAGCCGATAGCGCTTGAATCGTGTCCTTCCGGCGGGCGTGCGTGAGAGCTTGATCCGCGGTCAGTAGGCTGGGGCCCGGCGCGGGGCGCCGTTCAGAGCGGCGAGCCATGCGGCCGGTGCGGCAGCATCCCTGCCGCGCGCTGCGAGCGGGGCATGAGGTGGCAGAAGTGCTCGAGGGGGGAGAGCGCCCGGGCGCTCTCGCTCAGGGAGTCGTTGAGGCGCGCAGTTCGTCGAGCGCCTGGCGGTAGTTCCAGGGCAACCACCTGGCGGGCTCCTCGGCGACATGCTCATGGTGACGGAGCAGTGCGACGAGGTAGTCGAAGGGGTTGCCGTCGCAGAGCTCCACCGTGTGGATGAGGCTCATGAAGGTGTCGCCCACGCGCGCGCCGCGCTCGCTGCGGTAGAAGAGGGCGTTCTTGCGGTGGAGGATGGCCTTCTTCAACGCCCGCTCGCACACGTTGTTGTCGAGTGGGGCGCCCGGCTCACGGAGGAAGAGCGTCAGCTTCTGCCAGTGCTTGCGCATGTACTTGATGGCGGCGCCGAGTCCCGAGTTGGGCTCCACCTTTCGCTCGGTGAGTTGCTCCGCGAGCCAGTCCTCGAGCTGCTTCATTCGCGGGCCGCTCTCGCGCTGGTGCAGCGCCAGCCGCTCGACGGCGGTGAGGCGCTGCTCCTTGGCGAGGGCGTCCGTGCGGTACACCTGCTTGAGCGTCTCGAGGACGAAGCGGCACTCCTCGGGGAAGTCGTTGACGACGTCCACGAAGCCACGCCGGGCGTGAGTGAGGCAGTTGGCGAGGATGGACTTGAAGTCGCCCGAGGTGTTGGCCGCCAGCGCGTCGGACATCTGCACCGGCGCCTTGAGCTGCGCTGCCCGGCGCTTGAGCACGTCCGCGAGGTTTTCTCCCGCATGCTGGCGTCCGGTGAAGAAGAGGGCGATGGCGCGCTCCGCCGTCGTGGCGATGATGCCCGAGGTGTACACGCCGGTGCGCCCCTGCTCAGCCTCCTCGGCGTCCGCGGCAGCGGCCTGAAGCTGCTCCTTGGACAAGTCGAGCACCTTCATCGTGGTGTCGTCGTTGTGCAGCACGTCCGCCTGGGCCGCCTCGTTGATGAGCTCCTCGAAGGCGGGCTGCAGCTTCTGCGCCGCCTCCTTCACCAGCTCCCACTGCGTCGAGGCGGGCAACGGAACGCCCAGCCCTTCTTGCAGCTTCTCGATGCGGTGGAAGGGCAGGCCCGTGCCGTACTTGAGCAGCCCCGTCATCGCCGAGGCGGACTCGTCGTACTTCTGCGTGCCCACCCCCTCGGGGGCCGCGGCCGTGTACACCTCCCCACAGAGGTTGCAGCGCAGCCTTTCGCACTCCCACACCGTGGCCGCCAGCGGGGCCATGCCCGTCACCCGCACCAGCACGGCCGGCTCCTCCAGCGGGTACACCTTGCCTTTGAGGCAACCCTGGCACGCATCCCCTGCCTGCAGCGTGGCGTGCCGCACCTTCTGGCGTGCGGCCCCCGTGTACGCCGTTGCCCCATTGCGCCCGTGGCCCGGACGCCTGGCCTTCTGCTCTTGCTTGGCCTCAGGGCCGCCAGGCGGCTTCTTCTCCGCCTCCTCCAACACGGCGCGGGTCTTCTCGGTGGGCGCACCGAAGAGCAGCTTGCGCAGCCGCGCGATGGACGCGCCCTTGGCCTGCAGCTCCGCCGTCAGGAAGGCCAGCGTGTCCAGGGCCGCCTTCAGCTTGGTGAAGTCCTCTACGCCCAGCGTGCCCCGTGTCCGCTCGACGATGGCCGAAAGCTCCTTCGAGTCCACTTCCAGGCGCTGGCGCTTGTTCTTGCTCATTGTCCGACATAACACGTCCCGTGGGCACAACCCTACCTGGGACGTTGGAGGCCAGCCTCGCTCCCTTGCAGAGCGACGCAGTCGCCCTCCTTCGGCTCAAAGGCCGCTGGCCCTGGGACGCGCTCTACGTGCCCACCTTGCGCCAGTCGGCCGCCGCCCGCGTGGCCGAAGGGTCTCCAGCGCACAGCAGCACCTGCAACTCGTGGGCACGCAGCGCGGCCGCCGCCTGACTCGCCGTGGGCCACCAGCCAAAGCGCCCCTGCGAAAGCCGCTTGTGACACAGCCAGAAACCTTGCCCGTCATAGACGAGCAGCTTCACCGCGGTCCGCTGGCGGTTGCGGAAGACGAACACCGCCCCGCTGAAGGGGTCCTCCGCCAAGGCCACCCGGCATTGCTGCGCCAGGCCATCCACCCCTCGGCGGAAGTCCACCGGCTCAATGGCCACCAGCACCCGCATCTGGGGAGTGATTTGAATCATGGGCCCCGCAGCGCGGCCACCAGGGCAGGCAAGTCGAAGTCCCTGCACGAGGAGGGCACGGTGAGCGTCAGCCGGCTCCCCTCTCGGGCCACGTACTCAATCCTCAGGCTGGAGACGGAGGCGGACGCCAGCAGCTGCGCGGCGCTCACCTCAACGAACCCCTCGGCCTTCGCCGCTTTTCGCGCCTGACTGCTCGGCGCAGACGCGGCCAACGTCCGGGCCTTCAGCCCGGCATGGCCCAGCCCCAACGCGCGCGCGACCTGGGAGATGCCGTAGCGCTGCGCTGCCGAAACCGCGGCCCCCCACAGTTCCTCCGGCATCCGTCCCTGCCGGGTACGCGTCCGCCGCCACTGCTCAATGCGCCCGCGCAACTCCTCGACCTCTTTGGCTGCTACAGCTTGTCGCGCCACCGTGTCTCTCCCGGTCCAATCAAAAGGCCGAACACGGTACGGGATGGCACCAGCGCCGTTCACGCACGCCTGCCGAAAGGACACCGCTTCCGCGCGCAGATGGGGATGGTGGTGCTCTCCAGTGGAGAGGTGCTGCTCGCGGACACGGCGAACTTCCGGCTCCGGGTGGTCATCCCGGGCACGAGCGCCGCGGATACGCGTGTGCTCACCGTGGCGGGTTCGGGCCGAATTGGCACGCAACTGGGAACGGGAGCAGAGACGGATCTCGTCGCCCCTACGGGTCTGGCCGTGCTGCCGGATGGGCGGATCATCGTGAGCGACTCGTACAACAACACGCTCCGCGTGCTGACCCGCTGAAGCGCCTGAGCACGCGCGGAGGAGAGCCGGCTCCCTCAGCGGAGAGC
>QKJM01000083.1 GCA_003249315.1 Archangium sp. | reverse complement strand
TCTGGGAGAGGGACGGGGTGAGGGTGCCGCGGACCACGGGTTGAACCCGTGCGATGCCCCCTCTCCCTCAGGAAGAGGGCCGAGGTGAGGATTTCCTCACTCCGGCCCTTTTTCCATAATGCGCCGCATGACCCGTTCGCTCGATTCCTACCGTGCCGAGTTCCCCGTCGTGCAGGAGCAGCTCTACCTCAACCATGCGGGGGTCTCCCCGACGAGCCTGCGCGTCGCCGCGGCGGTGCGCGAGTGGATGGATGACGTCGTCCATCACGGAGTCCGTAACGAGCGAGGTTGGGAGGCGCGCTCGGAGAAGGCCCGCGGGCTCGCGGCCCGGCTGATCGGCGCGGCGCCGGAGGAGATCGCCCTCGTGCGCAACACGAGCCACGGCCTGGGCCTGGTAGCGGAGGGGCTCGACTGGAAGCCGGGGGACGAGGTGGTCGTGGCCGCCTCGCTCGAGTACCCCTCCAACGTCTACCCCTGGCTCCACCTGAGGGACCGGGGCGTCGTCGTCCGGGAGGTGGAGCCCCGGGAGGGCGGCGTCACCCCGGAGGCGGTGGAGGCGGTGCTCTCCCCGCGCACCCGGCTGGTGGCGGTGAGCTCGGTGCAGTTCGCCACCGGCTATCGCACGGACCTGGATGCGCTGGGGGCGCTGTGCGAGCGCTCGGGAGTCCTCTTCTGCGTGGACGGCATCCAGAGCGTGGGGTGCATGCCGGTGGATGTGAAGCGGAGCCGCATCCACTTCCTCAGCGCGGACAGCCACAAGTGGATGCTGGGCATCTCCGGCATCGGCTTCCTCTACGTGGACCGGAGCGTGCTGCCGCGGGTGCGCCCGGTGCTCGTCGGCTGGCGCTCCACCACGGAGGCCTTTGACTTCAACCGCGCCCACTTCGAGCTGCGTCAGGAGGCCGCGAAGTTCGAGGAGGGCAGCCACAACTACGCGGGCAACTACGCCCTGGGCGCGGCGCTGGAGCTGCTGCTGGAGGTGGGCATCGAGAACGTCCACGCCCACATCCAGACGCTGCTGGAGCAACTGGACGGAGCGTTGCGTGCCCTCGGCTGCGACACCTCTCCGGGCCCCGAGCACCGCGCCGGCATCCTCACCTTCCTGCCTCCAGGGGGGGATGCGCGGGCGCTCGGCGCCTGGCTCTCCGAGCGCAACGTCAGCTTCTCGCTCCGGCGGGGGCGCATCCGCGTCTCGCCCCACTTCTACAACACGCCCGAGGAGATGGACCGGCTGGTGGCGATGGTGCGCGACTTCTCCAGCCGGTGAGCGCGGCGACTACTGCGCGGGGAAGAGCGTGTCGATGGAGAGGTAGCGCTCGCCCGTGTCGTAGCAGAAGCAGAGCACCCGGCTGCCCTCAGGCAGCTCCGGCAGCTTCTTGTTCACCGCCGCCAGCGTCGCGCCCGAGGAGATGCCCACGAAGATGCCCTCCTCGCGCGCGGAGCGCCGGGCGAACTCGAAGGCCTCCTCCTCCGTCACCTGGATGACGCCGTCCAGCGCGTTCGTGTGCAGGTTCTTGGGGATGAAGCCCGCGCCGATGCCCTGGAGGGGGTGGGGCCCAGGCTGGCCGCCGCTGATGACGGGGGACTTCGCCGGCTCCACCGCGAACACCTTCAGGTTCGGCCACTTCTCCTTGAGCGTCTCCGCGCAGCCGGTGATGTGGCCGCCGGTGCCCACGCCGGTGATCAGGTAGTCCACGCCCTCGGGGAAGTCCCGGAGGATCTCCTGCGCGGTGGTGCGCTTGTGGATGGCGATGTTCGCCTCGTTGTCGAACTGCTGCGGCATCCACGCGTTGGGCGTCTGGGCCACCATCTCCTGGGCGCGGGCGATGGCGCCCTTCATCCCCTGAGCGCGTGGCGTCAGCTCGAAGGTGGCCCCGTATGCCGCCATCAGCCGGCGCCGCTCGATGGTCATCGAATCGGGCATGACCAGGATGAGCTTGTAGCCCTTCACCGCGGCCACCATCGCCAGTCCGATGCCCGTGTTGCCCGAGGTGGGCTCGATGATGACACTGTCCTTCTTCAGAATACCCCGCTGCTCGGCGTCTTCGATCATGGACAGCGCGATGCGATCCTTGATGCTGCCTCCGGGGTTGGCCCGCTCCAGCTTCATGTGTACCTCGACACGCGAGGGGTAGAGCCGGTTGATGCGGACGTGCGGCGTGTTGCCGATGGTCTCCAGGATGCTGGCGGCCTTCATGGCTGATGGACCTCGTGGGGTGGGGGAGCTTGCTGGCTAGATGTGATATTCGAGCTCATCGAATTCCGCACCCTTTTGTCGGGAGCGAACCTCGCTGCGGCGGGTGACCAGGGAGTCAGGGGGGATGCTGTGGGTGATGAAGGCGTTGCCCGCGATGATGCTCCCCCGGCCCACCACCGTGTCGCCCCCGAGGATGGTGGCATTGGCGTACACCACCACCTCGTCCTCGATGGTCGGGTGGCGCTTCTTGTCCGCCAATTCCTTTTGGACCTGGAGAGCCCCCAGCGTCACGCCCTGGTAGAGCTTCACGCCTTCTCCGATGAGGGTGCTCTCTCCGATGACCACGCCGGTGCCGTGATCGATGACGAAGCGCCGGCCGATGGTGGCACCGGGGTGGACGTCCACGCCCGTGCGCTGGTGGGCGACCTCGGCCAGAAGCCGGGGCAGCAGGGGGAAGCCCAGCCGGTGCAGCGCGTTGGCCACCCGGTAGATGGCGATGGCGTAGAAGCCCGGGTAGGTGAGGATGACCTCGTCCACGCTCCGGGCCGCTGGATCCGCGTCGAAGATGGCCTGGGCGTCCTGCATCAGCCAGGCGTAGATGTCGGGGATCTGCCCCATGAAGCGCTGGGGGAGGTCCGACGACGTTCCCGGGTAGCGTGGCGCCAGCTTGTCGAGCAGGCGCGTCAGCGCCGCTTCCACCACCGCCACTTCGGAGCGGACGGCGACGGCGCTGCAGTCCAGCCGCTCGGCGAAGTGGGGGAAGAGCAGGGCCAGCACCTTCTGGATGAAGTCCGGCGCCGCGACGCGGACGTCCGGAGGGAAGCAGTGGTGCTGGCGGGCCTCGATGAGGGCCTGGATGAGGTGGGCATTGGGTTCAGCCATGCCCGTGGAGACTAGTCGCTAGTAGCGGCCTCCGCCCAGCGCGCTGACGACGGCCGACAGCACC
>QKJM01000816.1 GCA_003249315.1 Archangium sp. | reverse complement strand
GGGCCCTCGTAGAAGACGAAAGCGGGAGCACTCTCCCGGCCCTCAAGCGTGCGCTCGAAGATACGGCGCTCTTTCCAGAAGGCGAGTATGCGGCGCTCGTCCGCAGGGAAATCGAGCTCGGCGGGAACGGTGAGGAACGGGGAAGAACTCTCGGACATGACGCCGAGTCATAACACCCGAGCAGTCTCCGTGAAGCCCTCCATGAACGTTCCGGGGGGCGCTCTGAAGCATCTCTTATGTGTCTCGGAAATCCCAATGATTTCAGTGGGTTGTGTGATGGAGTCCGCAATGGAGTCTCCGATGATTGAGGACACCTGCCGAAGATGAGGGGAGGCCTCGGGATGGCCGCCCGGAGCGGGCCGTCGAGGCCCTACGGGCACGCGGGCTGCCCGCCGCTGTCGAAGTAGGCCCGGGCCCGCTGGAGGAAGTGGCCGTCATCGGTGGAGGGATTCGTCTGCGCTTCCTCTCCGGCGCCGAAGGCCATGCCGAGCCCGTGTGCGGCGGCCACCTCGTCCGGGTGGTCGAAGAAGTAGTCCAGGCGGTTGTCCTTCCACCGCTGCGGGGCGCCGGGCAGCGACGTGTTGCCCACCGGGAGCTGCCACCACAGGTTCGGTCGGCCGAGCTGCTCCGACAGTTCCCTGGCCCACCTGAGCGCCTGGCGGAAGTGGGGCAGCCTGGTGTTGCTCTCGTCCCACCAGCGGCTCGTCCCCGTCGTCACCTGGTACCACTCCGCATCCCGGTCGCTCGCCTCCACCACGATGAAGTCTCCCTCGGCGGCCCCGCACAGACGGAGGAACTCCGCCACCTTGCTCGCCTCCCCGTTCACGTCGAGCCGCGAATCCCTGTTGAGGTGTACGTCCACCTTCGTCGCCCACGCCGAGGCGTGCAGGCCCACCTTCGCGTTGGGCGCGTACTTGCGCACCATGGCGATCATGCAGCGCCCCATTCCCGCAACCGTGTTCTCCTGGCCCGCGCAGTCCGTGGGGTTGGCCGAGGCTACCGCCGCCCCCAGCAGCCGCGGATTCGTCGACAGGTGCTGGGCATAGCCCCAGAAGTCCGGCTCGATGTGGAGGAAGGCCGTGCGGCTCCCAATCTGTTGCAGCACGAAGCGCCAGTCATTGAAGTAGCGCGTCATCATCGCCACGTCCCTCACCGCCAGCACCTCGTCCGTTCCGTCCGCCACGCCGCTGGTGTGGAGGACTTCGTAGTAGGTGAGCATCGGAATCTGTCCCCGGCTCTCCGCCGCCTGGAGGAAGTCGCGCAGGTACTGCCCGGGCCGCTGCTGGTCCCACTGCCAGCAGCCCCACCACCCGCACCCGCCGCTCGCGTTGGCGCAGGACTGCCCCGCCGCGTTGCAACTCAGGCACGAGCCGCACGGCTCCGGCGCGTCGAACAGTCCTCCGGCCAGGTAGATGTAGCGGAAGTCGAACGGCGCCTGCTCCGCTTCGGCCTCACCCATCTTCCCGCCCACCAGCACCTGGCTCTTGCCCAGCGCGTCCAGCAGCGGCTTCGCCAGGCAGCTCGAGGGGGCGGTGCCTCCATCCGTGCCGCTGCCCGCATCCGGCGTACCTGTGCCGCCATCATCGCCTCCGCTCCCACCATCCGTGCCCGCGTCCGGCTCCGTCGGGCATTTCCTGCATATTCTCACCGTCTGGGATTGCATCCGCCATTCGAGCGCCTCTTCCGGAGCCGGTTCAACGCAGGCGGAAGATGCCAGGATTGCGGACAGCAACAGGACGCACCACTTGCGAGCATGGTACATATGTCACCCGAGGGAAGGGCTGGCGTGGGGGATGCCAGGGATTGGGCGGAAAGCTTTGTGTCCGCCCTTCCCTGGAAAACCCTCCCTCGGGGACGGGAGTCGCTTCGATTACTCCACGCTGTCTGTCAATTCCGGCACAGGTAGAACCTTCCAGAGATGAGGCTTGTCGTGCTGGGGCGGAATCATGCCGAGAGGCCATCCCTCGGAGGTGATTTCAACGTAGCGGTAGGAGCGGGAGCCATGGCGGAAGGAGGGGCCGCGGCCGGGGAGGGCCACGCCCACCGCGGCATGGGAGAGGGGATCCGAGTAGAGGATGACGGCATCGATGCCGACCTGACGCAGCAGCATCACCGCCAGCAGGGCCTTGGAGTCGCAGTCGCCGCGGTCCTGCGCGGGGACGAGCGCCGGGGGGAGGACGCCGAAGGGTTGATCATCCGGCTGCTGGTAGCGGATGCGCTGCACGAAGGTGGTGATGAGCTCGGTGGCCTCCACCGGGTTGAGCTGCCGCTCGCGGATGTGCTGGAGGAAGCGCTCGCCGAGGACGTGGACGGGGGCGGCGTTGGAGCGCATGAGCTCGGCGTAGATGCAGCGCATGTCGGCCTCGCAGCCGGGCGGGGCGTGGTAGGTGAAGCGCGTGGGGCCGAGCGCGCGGAAGTGCAGCTTGCGACCGTAGTCCAGGTGCTTGCGTTCCAGCGAGACGGCGAGCGGCACGCCCAGGCCGTAGCCGAGGTGGTACTCCGGTGGGGTGAGGGACTCGACCCGCCACGAGTAGGTGCGCGCCCGGCTCGTTGGAGTGGAGGTGGGGATGAGCGCCAGGCCGAGGTGGGCGCTCCGGGTCTCGGAGGCCTCGGGGGGCGGCTGGGGCGTGGGCGCCACCGTGTGCGTGTCCGGTGAGGAGAGGCCGAGCAGCCCGAGGCAGCAGCCGAAGGTGGCCACTGCGCAGAGGATGAGGAAGAGCTGGAGGAGCTTCTTCATCAGGAGGGGGCGCGGAAGGTGTCGGGAGGGAGCTGGGGGAAGGGGATGAGGCCGTTGAGGGCCGCCTGGAGGCCAGGGGCGGTGAGGAGGGCGAGCACCACCAGGATGGCGGCGAGCACCAGCGCGAGGGCCACGTTGCCCTGGCGTACCTGGGCGAGCTCGTCCAGGCCCGGCGTCATCCGGTCGAAGAGGAGCACCCCCAGGGCGAGCACCCCGGCGCCCACCGCGAGCGACAACCCCACGTGCATCAGGGCGTAGAGGGTGAGCCGGGCGATGAGGCCGGCCGTCAGCGAGGGGCTGCGGAAGGTGAGGTCCACCGCGTCGAAGGTGGCGTTCACCGCGTCTCGCACCAGCAGCCCCAGCGACAGCAGGCTGGCCGCGTGGACGATGCCGGCCGCCACGTTGCCCT
>QKJM01000135.1 GCA_003249315.1 Archangium sp. | reverse complement strand
CCCGCTGATGCGGGTAACAACCCCCCGAGTCCCGATGGAGGCACGGAGCCACCGGATGCCGGTGCCCCGGAGGCCGATGGGGGAGTCGTGGAGCCGGATGCCGGCACCGGTCCCGGTGGGAACAAGCCCGACGTCGTTGTGGATGCGGGAGGCTGCCAGGTTGGTTTCGGAGCATCTGGGAGCGGCGTCATCCTCCTGGTCGCCCTCATGCTCTTGTCGCGTGCAAGAGCCACGAGAGGCACCGGGGGTGGGAAATCACCAGATTGACCGCTCAGGGAGGCGGGCAGCCGCGCTATCTCCGCTCGTTCTCCATCGCCCGGCAGCCGGGTAGGCGCGGAAACGGAAGGGTTCCCGTGCCCGCTGCTATCTCCTACGGTGGGCCTTCCACTCTGGCCCGTATACGAGATGCCCCGAGGAACCCTTCCCGATGAGTACCGGCGCCATGTCACCGCGGCGCTGGAGGCGTTGAACGTCCGCAACCTGGTGCTGAGCCTCCATGATCCGAGCTTCCCCGGCCTGCCGGGCGAGGACGGAGGCAGGGGCTCTCCGTACACGGAGGGGGGGCGGCGCTTCCTCGAGTTCGCGCGGGAGCTGGGCTTCAACGGGGTGCAGCTCGGCCCGCAGGGGCTGCCCTCGGAGGACAACGCCTCGCCGTATGACGGGACGCTCTTCTCGCGCAACGTGCTGAACGTGGCGCTGGCGGAGCTCACGGACGCGAACACCTGGGGCGCCCTGCTGACACCCGAGCGGGTGGAGGCCGTGGTGGCGGGCCGGTCGGCGGGAAGGGAGGACCGGGCACATCACCGCTACGCCTTCCGAGCCTGGCACGAGGCTCTGGAGGAGGCCTGGGCCACCTTCCAACGGAAGCGGGCCGAGGACGCGCCGGGCAGCCCGGTGGCCCGGCTCGCCGAGCGCTTCTCCGCCTTCCAGCGCGAGAACCGCGAGTGGCTGGAGCAGGATGCCCTCTACGACGTGCTGTGCCAGGAGCACGCGCGCCCCTACTGGAAGGAGTGGCCGAGTCGCGCGGACCAGCGCCTGTGGAGCCCGTCCTCGGACGAGCGGGCGGCGAGCGTGTCGCGCCGGGAGGAACTGCTGGAGCAGCACCGCGAGCGGGTGGAGGCGTATGCCTTCCGTCAGTTCCTGGTACACGCACAGCACGTGGCGCTGCGGGAGCGGACGGCGGCGTGGGGGCTGAAGCTGTACGGGGACCTTCAGATCGGTTTCTCGCCGCGGGACGTGTGGGCCCACCAGGGGCTCCTCCTGGCGACGTACCTGATGGGGGCGCCGCCCAGTCGCACCAACCCCGAGGGCCAGCCGTGGAACTACCCGGTGTTGGACCCTTCGCAGTACCACGCGCCGCACGGACATGCGGCGGGGCTGGAGACGGCGCAGCGGCAGCCCGGCCCGGTGCTGTGGTTCATGGCGGCGCGGGTGAACAAGATGCTGGCCGAGTACGACGGGCTGCGGGTGGACCATCCGCACGGGCTGGTGTGCCCATGGGTGTACCGGGCGGACCTGCCAGACGCGCTGTACGCGGTGCAGCACGGGGCGCGGCTCTTCTCCTCGCCGGACCTGTTGGAGCACCCGGCGCTGGCGGCCTATGCGATCGCCTCGCCGGAGCAGTTGGAGCGCTCGGTGCCACGGCACGCGGACGGCTGGGTGCGCGAGCTGAGCCCGGCGCAGGTGCGTCGCTACAGCGCGCTCTTCGACGCCCTCATCGCGGCGGCGCACGCCAACGGGCGCAAGGTGTCGGACCTGCTGTGCGAGGTGCTGAGCACCATGCCCTATCCGTTGCAGCGGGTGCTGGAGGAGTACGGGCTGGGGCGCTTCCGGGTGACGCAGAAGGCGGACCTGGGGAACCCGCGGGACGTGTATCGCACGGAGAACGCCGAGCCCGCGGACTGGGTGATGCTGGGCAACCATGACACGAAGCCCATCTGGCTGCTGGAGGAGGGCTGGAGGCGGACGGGCGTGGCGCGGGCGCAGGCGGAGTACCTGGCGTGGCGGCTGCACCCGGAGGAGGAGGGGCGCGAGGCCTTCGCTCGGCGGCTGGAAGAGGAGCCGGGGCTGCTGGTGCAGGCGAAGTTCGCGGACCTCTTCGCCTGCCGGGCGGAGAACGTGATGGTGTTCTTCGCGGACCTGCTGGGGCTGAAGGAGACGTACAACGTGCCGGGCACGGTGAGCGAGGAGAACTGGAGCCTGCGCGTGTCCTCGGAGTACCGGCGCGAGTACACGGAGAAGCTGGAGCGCGATGGGGCGCTGAACCTTCCGAAGGCGCTGGCCCTGGCGCTGCGCGCGGGAGGGGAGGAGGCGCGCGCGCGGCACCGGGAGCTGATCGCCGGGCTGGAGCGGGTGGCGGAGGCGCTCCAGCGCGAGTGAGCCTCAGTGGCGCACGTCCACCACGAGGCGGGTGGGCTCCTTCAGCTCCATGACCCGGTAGGGGTGAGGCGCCTGCACGCCGAGCACCCAGGTGACCTCGGCCTCGAAGTCGCAGGTCAGCTCCAGCTCCTTCAGCACGGGCAGGGAGAGTTTGCGCTCGCGGTTGGACACCGTCACCTGGCCGTTGGCATGGGCCTGCGCGGGCTGTATGCGCACCTCCAGCAAGCCCTGCCCGGCGATGGTCGTGGGGTCGCCGGAGCCGCACTTGATGGCCGGGGCGTCGATGTACTCCAGGTGGTAGCCGGGCACCTGGTCGCCCTCGAACTCGAAGACGACGCGGTCGAAGCCCTCGTTGCGAGCGGTGCGCACCTCTCGCAGCGTCACCGGCTGGAGGGTCTGGCGGCGCACGTCCACGAGCTCCGCGGTCCACTCGCGATTCTTCGGCTCCTCGGGAGGGGGGGCCTGCGTGTCCCCGGGCGTGGGAGCGGGGGTGGTGGCAGGGGTCTCGGGTTTGGCGGCTTCGGTGGGGGGAGGTGTCGGAGACCAGGAGGTCTTCGGCGTTCACACCCAATTTTTTGGCGTAGGACACGTCGAGGGCGTGTTCCGCGTCTACGAAGGCGGCGATGCCGCCGCTGGGACTCGCCGCCTGCCTGATGCTGGGAGGCTGCACGAAGGAGGAGCACCCCCCCGCTCCGCGGCCCCCCGCCCCCGCCCCCCCCCCCCCCGCCCCCCCCCCCCCGGCCCCCCCCCCCCCCCCCCCCCCCCCCCC
>QKJM01000027.1 GCA_003249315.1 Archangium sp. | reverse complement strand
GGAGCCACGGAGAAGCTGCCGCCGGTGCGTTGGGCGCTCTCCGCCGAGGAGGCGATGCTGGCGGTCGCGGAGCTGGCTCCTGATGCTTCTGACTTCACGCCCCTGCAGGGGCTCGCCGAGGCCGCGCGCAATCTCACGGGTGGGCAGCGTCGGGCCGCCGAGAAGCGCCTCGTCGAGCGTGGGCTCAAGCTGGGGATCGCCGGGCAGTGGTCGCCGGACTTCGCGGTGGCCCTGTGTACGCTGGCCGGCGCCGAAGCGGTCCTCGACGTCATGTCCGCCCCCTGGCGTCCCGGGGGAGAGGCGATCGGCTACCGGGGTCTCTTCTGGCTGAAGGGGTCGAAGGTGGTCGAAGCCCATGTCTCTCCCGAGGCCCTGCACATCAGCGCCACCTTCTCTCGCGTGGGGTTGATCGAACTGCTCACGCGCCAGGTGGACGTCGGCCCCACTCTGGAGGGGCCGCAAGTCCAGATGGTGAGCGTCGACTTCTGGGCCGGGTTCGAAGCCATCGTCGCTCGTTTTCCGGCGGGCTCCACGTCGGTTTCCCAGAACGCGCTCGTGCGTGCCCTGGCGCGGCCGGACGGGTCGTTGCGCCCGGCGGACGTGCGGCCCATCATCGAGCAGTTGGTCGAGGAGGGGGCGCTGGCGGTGAGTCAGGATCGACAGGGTGTCCCTGTCTACGTCCCGACGGCCGGCTGGGTGGACACCTTCCTGGCGCTTCGCCAGCCGAGCCGGTGGGAGGCTCGGTTGCGTCGGCCCGGGCAGCCGACGCTCGGTTTCACCCTGATTGGTCCACCGCGTGGGCAGATCGCCATCGAGATCCTGTCGCCGAAGCTGTTGGTCCTCTATCGCATGGGTGAAGAGGGCTTCAGGAAGCGTCTGGTGGACTTCATGAAGGGAGACCCGGTCGTCAGGCCCGAGCAACCGTCTGTCGAGGCCTTCCGGTCGCGAGAGGCCGTTCGGCCGCGCACGCGGTCCGCGGTTCGCCGGGCGATCTCCTGAGAGGGAAGGGGCAGATCGAAGCGGCTCTGTACCGCGGACATCGGGGGGGCTGGCGGGGAGAGGGGAGTGTTCAGCCCTTCTCCCCGCTGGCGCGGGCCCCCTCGATGATGTAGCGCGCCAGCGCGGTCGTGATGGGGTGACCGAGCTGGTGCTCGATTTCATAGTAGACGGGCGAACTGTTCAGCTCGAGGAACACATACTGGTCGTCATGCCGCTTGATGTCGATGCCAGCGAAGGTGAGACCACACAGACGCATCGCCTTGCGGGACAGTTCCTCGACTCTGGGGGGCAGCGTCACCTCCCGGTAGTGTGTCTCTCCCGAGATGTAGGCCGGGTCCGAGCGGTAGTCCAGGTGCTGCTCCGGAGTGACGATGGCCACGCTGGACACCACCTCGTCGCCCACCAGTGTCACGTGCTCCTGGAAGATGACCGGCGAGCGGGAGATGGCCTCGAGCTCCTCGAGGGCTTCGTCATCGAGGGGACGGGTGAGCGCTCCACCCATGACGGGCTTGAAGATGACGTCCTTCACCTCGGTGTGCGTGGGTGGTCCGCAGGAAGAGCCTCCCGCTCGGCGGACCATGGCGTTCCCCGAGGAAGGTGGTCGCGTGGGCGGTCCGCGAGCGCTGCCGCCCACCCGGACCATGGCGTTCCCCGAAGAAGGCGGTGCATAGTCGGGCACCCTCCTTCATGGAATGCGGGTGAGAGCCGCGCCGTGGGAGTTTCCTCCCGCGGCTCCGGTCGTTTCCGGGCCCCGCCCGTGTCGAGGATGAGTCAGCAAGGCAGAGGCCGATTTCCCTTCCTCCCCTGGGAGAGGGTATATCTGTGTCCATGCTGAAGGTCTTCGTGCCACGCGAGCGACAGCCAGGGGAGGCGCGGGTCGCGGCCACCCCGGAAACGGTGAAGCGCCTGATCAAGGAAGGGCTGTCCGTCACGGTGGAGGCCGGGGCGGGAGAGGGCGCCCACATCCACGACGCGCAGTTCGAGGCGGCGGGCGCCCGGGTAGGGCAGGAGGTCCGCGCTCTGTACGGGGAAGCGGATGTGGTGTTGAAGGTGTCCCCGCCGGAAGCGGGTGAGGGGGAGGCCTCGTGGATGAAGGAGGGGGCCACGCTCATCTCCTTCCTGGCGCCGCACAAGAACCTGGAGGCGGTGCGTCGGTTGCGCGAGCGCGGGGTGACGACGCTGGCCATGGAGCTGGTGCCGCGCATCACCCGGGCACAGAAGATGGATGCGCTGTCCTCGCAGGCCAACATCGCGGGCTACAAGGCGGTGCTGCTGGCGGCCGTGCGGCTGGGCAAGTACTTCCCGCTGCTGATGACGGCGGCGGGCACGGTGCAGCCGGCTCGGGTCGTCGTCATGGGAGCTGGGGTGGCGGGGCTGCAGGCGCTGGCCACGGCGCGACGGCTGGGGGCGGTGGTGGAGGTGTCGGACATCCGCCCGGCGGTGAAGGAGCAGGTGGAGTCCCTGGGGGGCAAGTTCATCGACCTGCCGCAACTGGAGAGTGGCGAGGGCAAGGGGGGCTATGCCCGCGAGGTTTCCGCTGAGTTCCTCCTCAAGCAGCGGGAGATCGTGAAGGCCCGTATCGCGGCGGCGGACGTGGTCATCACCACGGCGCAGGTGCCGGGACGAGCGGCGCCGAAGCTGGTGACGGAGGACATGGTGGCGGTCATGCGCCATGGCTCGGTCATCGTGGATCTGGCGGCCGAGCAGGGGGGCAACTGCGAGCTCACCGTGCCGGGCGAGGAGGTGGTGCGGCACGGGGTGGCCATCCTCGGGCAGCTCAACCTGCCCGCCTCGCTGCCGGTGGACGCGAGCAACCTCTACGCGCGTAACGTGCTGGAGGTGGCCCTGCTGCTGGTGAAGGGAGGCGAGCTGAAGTTGAATCTCGAGGATGAGATTCTCTCCGGCATGCTGCTCACCCACGCGGGCGAGATCCGGCATGGCCCGACGGCGGAGCTGCTGAAGAAAGAGGGAGGAGCCGCGGCATGACCATGGGACCGCTGCTGGTGGGACTGTATGTCTTCGTGCTGGCGTGCTTCGTGGGATTCGAGGTCATCAACAAGGTGCCTCCCACGCTGCACACGCCGCTGATGTCCGGCGCCAACGCCATCTCCGGTATCACCATCGTGGGGGCGCTGTACGCGGCCCGGACGGGTGAGGTGTCGGTGAGCAACATCCTGGGGGCGGTGGCCATCGCCTTCGCCACCCTCAACGTGGTGGGGGGCTTCCTGGTCACGGACCGGATGCTCCGCATGTTCGGGAAGAAGAAATGAACGACACCCTGCGCGGCGTGGTGGTTCCGCTCGTCTACCTGCTCTCCGCGGCGCTGTTCATCTTCGGCCTCAAGCGGATGAGCCGGGTACGCACGGCGCGGTCTGGCAACGCGGTGGCCTCGCTGGCGATGCTGCTGGCGGTGGTGGGCACGTTGGTGGAGCTGGGGCACATCGACTACCGGTGGATTCTCGCCGGTCTGGCGGTGGGCTCGGCCATTGGCGCGGTGGTGGCGGCCCGGGTGCCCATGACGTCCATGCCGGAGCTGGTGGCGCTGCTCAACGGCTTCGGCGGCGCGGCCTCCACGCTGGTGGCGTTGTCCGTGTACTGGGTGGACGTGGTGGAGCCGGGGAGGGTGGGCACGGCGGCATCGGTGATGGGGGGCGCCGGGGCGGCCACGGCGGTGCTGTCCGTCCTCATCGGCACCGTCACCTTCTCGGGGAGCCTGGTGGCCTTCGGCAAGCTGAAGGGCACGCTCTCGGGCAACCCGGTGCTGCTGCCCGGGCGGCACGTGCTCAACGTGCTGCTGTTGCTGGGCACGCTGGGCGCGGGGACGTGGTTCGGCTTCTACGCCGCCGAGCCGTCCACCGGCGTCGCCCTGGTGCTGGCGATGACGGGGGTGGCGCTGGTGCTGGGCGTGCTGCTGGTGCTGCCCATCGGCGGCGCGGACATGCCCGTGGTGGTGTCGTTGCTCAACTCGTACTCGGGTGTGGCCGCATCGGCCACGGGCTTCGTCATCGGCAACAACCTGCTCATCATCAGCGGCGCCATGGTGGGGGCGGCGGGCCTCATCCTCACTCGCATCATGTGCGTGGCGATGAATCGCTCGCTGGTCAGCGTGGTGATGGGAGGGTTCGGTGGAGAGGAAGCGGCGGCGGCGGGCGGCAAGGAGGAGTACACGAACGTCCGCAGCGCCGGCGCCGAGGAGGCGGCGATGGTGCTCGAGGCGGCCAGCTCGGTGGTGGTGGTTCCGGGGTATGGACTGGCGGTGGCCCAGGCTCAGCACGCGGTGCGCGAGCTGGCGGACCTGCTGCAGAAGCGGGGGGCGCGCATCAGCTACGCCATCCACCCGGTGGCCGGCCGCATGCCAGGGCACATGAACGTGCTGCTCGCCGAGGCGGACGTGCCCTATGAGCAGCTCGTGGAGATGGAGCAGATCAACCCCGAGTTCCACAACACGGACGTGGTGCTGGTGCTCGGAGCGAACGACGTGGTGAACCCGGCCGCGGAGACGAAGACGGACAGCCCCATCTACGGCATGCCCATCCTCGAGGTCCATCACGCGAAGACGGTCTTCGTGGTGAAGCGCTCGCTGGGCTCCGGCTACGCGGGCGTGAAGAACGAGCTCTTCGAGTACCCGAACACGATGATGATCTTCGGCGATGCGAAGAAGGTGCTGCAGGACCTGGTGAGCGAGCTGAAGCACCTCTGAGAGCGCCCCGGCGTCGACTCCCATTCCTGCCACTCTCTCCCGTCGGCCGCGTCCGCCGTGCGGAGAGAGGAGGAGCCCTGTTCCTCTCCCCGGCGCGGAGACGCTAGAGTCCCGCGCGCGCGAGGGCCAAAGGTGGCGCTCGCACCATCACGGAGAGAGGACACCATGTCGAAGGGTTTTCGTGCGCTCGTATTGTCTGGCTGTGTGACGAGTCTTCTGCTCGGGCCGGTCGCGGCTGTCGCGGGCGGCAAGAAGGCCGCCGTCCAGCTTGGCGCGGATGGCACCATCCAGGTTCGGAATGGCAACGAGAAGGTCTCCGTCACCGCTGGCGGCGTCCATGTGGATGACGGCGATGAGAAGGTCTCCGTCACCGCGGGGGGGGTCCACGTGGATGACGGCGACGAGAAGGTCTCCGTCACCGCGGGGGGAGTCGATGCGAAGACGGGCTCCCGGAAGGTCAAGGTGCGGACCGGGGCTGGCAGCGTCAACGTCCATGTCGATGGTGACGACGACGACGACGACGACGAGATGGACTCCGGTGACGAGGACGGCGGTCTGTCCATCGTTGGCAGCGAGCGCCGCGAGACGCTCCGCTGTTCCGGTGGCACCGAAGTGAGCGTGAGCGGGAGTGACAACGACATCAAGCTCCAGGGCGAGTGTGGCAATGTCGATGTCACCGGCACCGACAACCGGGTGACCGTGGAGGCCGCCGCGAGCATCTCCGTGACGGGCTCGGACAACACGGTCCTCTGGAAGCGTGGCGTCGGCCGCTCCAAGCCGAAGGTGGTCAAGACCGGCTCGGGCAACAAGGTGAAGAAGGTGAAGTAGCTCCGAGCTCGTCAGGGCCCGGAGGCGGGTGGGAGCTTGGTGCGGCGCGAGAGGGCGGGGCCCGGCAAGGGCGGGCTGGCGGCCACCTCGAGCAGCTCGGGGTGGTGACGCGGCAGCTCCTCCACCCAGGTGCTGGAGGGGAAGTCGCGGCGGAGGTGGGCGTAGAGGGCCTGTCCCTCGCGGGTGTGCTGGCTGGCCAGGAGGAGGCGCACCCGCCAGGCCCGCAGCAGCGGGCTGTCGGGCACCACCTCGAGCGCTCGCTCCACGTGGTCGGTGGCCAGCTCCAGCTCCTGCCGCCTCCAGGCCTCCTGCGCCCGGAGCAGGTGGAAGGAGGGATCGTTCCCGGCCACCTGCTCCACCTGGGCGAGCAGCGCCTCGGCGCGCTCGACGTGGCCCGCGCGGCGGGCGGCCTGCAGGGTGTTGCTCCAGAGCTGGGGGTGCTCGGGGAAGCGTCGCAGGGCCTCCTCCAGCAGGGCGAGGGCCTCGGCGGCGCGTTCCTGGCGCAGCAGCACCACCCCCAGGTTGGCGTGCAGTTGCGGCACTTGAGGCACCACCTCCAACAGCCGCCGCAGGAGCGCCTCGGCCTGCTCGGGCTGGCCTCTCAGCAGGGCCTCCATCGCGCGGTTGTTGTAGAAGAGGGCCGCGGCGGTGCTCTCCTCCACCTCTTCGTACCGCAGGCGGTGCCACCCGGTCAGCCGGGCAGCGAAGTCCACCACCAGGGGGTACGGGCCCTCGCCAGCGCTCAGGGCGATGTGCCCGGTGGAGAGGAAGGCCTCGGCGTCCTCTGTGTAGAGGGGGGCCTGATGGGCGAGGACGAAGGAGGTGGGCACCTCGAGCGCTCGCGCCACCGCGTGCAGCAGGGCGGCGTACGTCATGCAGTCGCCCCGGGGCGAGCGGAAGGACTCTCGGGCGGTGAGCGTGTGCTGGGGCGCGTACTGGAAGCCCAGGCCGGAGGGGCTGGTGAGGAAGCGTACGGCGCGCCGCAGACGCTCCTCCTCGCTGCCGTGCAGGCCGAGCCGCTCACGGACCCGCTCGGAGGCCGCTTCATCCAACCGGAAGGGGTGCTCCCATGCGAGCCCCCCGGCGCGCAGCGCGCCCACCACGGAGTCGGTGGAGACGGTCGCGGGCCGGGCGGTGACGCAGCCACTGCCCAGGCCCAGCACCACCATCGCGAGCCCCAGCCCGCATGCGCGCGTGAAGAACCGCATGGCTCACCTCCCGCGCCCCCTCGAGGGGCTTTCCCTCGATTGTAGCACCGTGGCTTCGACGGGCGCTCCGAGGGCGGCTCCGGCTTGACGCGAGTCGTCTTCAACCCTTGACGCGAGTCGTCATCAACCCGAGTTGTTCAGGAATTAACTGGTGATACATGCAGCTCAAACTAGTTGTCTGATAGCTTGAGCGCACACCTGTGAGCGCCGCCGAGGGGGGGCGCTCCTACCTGGGCAGGAGGGAATGCGTGAACATGTCGAGCCCGGTTGGAAGAGAGAGGGCGGTGCTCCTATGTGTGGCGGTGACTCTGTTGCTGGTCCCCTGGCGGACGGCGTGGGCCGAGGCGCCGAGCGGGGTGGTGCAGGGAAAGGTTGCCACGACGTATGCGGATCCGCTGTGGGGCGTCACCGTGGTGGCCACGAGCGCGAAGAAGAGCGCGCAGACGGACATGCAGGGCAACTATACGCTGACGGGGCTGCCTCCTGGTGAGCACACGTTGGAGGTAGCGGCCGATGGCTTCATGCGCCAGAGCCGGAAGGTCACGGTGAGCGCGGATGCCCCGGCCCAGGTCGACTTCGCGCTCGAGGTGGACCTGCTGGCCGTGGAGGAGATCGTCGTGACGGCGCAGGTTCCGGATCGGAAGATCCGCTCGAGCACGGCCATCTCCACCCTCAACGAGAAGGAGATAGCGGCCCGCATGCCGCGCAACACGGCGGACCTGATGCGGATCGTCCCCGGCTTCTACGTGGAGAGCTCGGGCGGAGAGGTCGGTGGCAACCTGTTCGTCCGCGGCCTGCCGGCGGATGGTTCCTACCGCTACGTCTCGTTGATGGAGGATGGGATGCCCGTCTACGACTCGACGGAGCTCTTCTTCGTCAACAATGACATCTTCGTGCGTGTGGACGAGAACCTGGAGCGCGTGGAGGCGGTGCGCGGCGGCAGCTCGGCGCTCTATGGCAGCAACGCGCCCGGCGGGGTCATCAACTTCATCAACAAGACGGGAGGCGACAAGCTGGCCGGGACGATCAAGGCCTCCTCCGCCACCGCGGGGTTGTTCCGCTATGACGCCAACCTCAATGGCCCCATCGGGGACGACTGGCGTTTCTCCATCGGCGGCTTCTACCGCTACGACGAGGGCGTACGCAACCCGGGCTTCCCGGCCTCCAACGGCGGCCAGGCCAAGGCCAGCCTCCAGCGCAACATCAACACCAGCAAGGTGAACGGGCACGCGCGCGTCACGTTCAAGTATATCAATGATCGCAATACCTTCTTCCTCCCGCTGCCGCTCCAGGGGCGGTTCGACGGGAGTGGCCGGCTGACGGGCACGGACTTCGTGTCTGGCTTCCCCGTGGATGGCACCCTCACCTCGCGCGAGGGCGTCAACGCGCAGGTGCCGCTGCCTCGCAATGGCCTGCTCTCCCTGCCACTGGACAACGGACAGCAGCAGATCGGCGGCTCCGCCATGGCCGAGCTGCGCCTCTACTTCCCCGAGGGGCGGTGGGATTTGCAGAACAACACCCGGGTGATGCAGATGGACCATAGCTGGAACGCGATGCTGCCGTTCGAGCTCCAGGACGCGGACACCTGGGCCCGGAGCGTCCTCGGTGACGCCACCCCCTACCGCATCACCTGCGCCAACCTGCCCGACACCCCGACGCTGGGCAGCGAGGGGTGCCCCTCGGAGAACAACCTGGTGGCGCTGGGCGGTCAGTGGTTGGTGAACAAACCCCTGAGCAACGTGTCCAACCAGCTCAAGTTCACCAAGTGGGGCGAACTGGGTCCCACCGAGCACACGCTCACTGGCGGCCTCTACTTCGGCTACTACACCGTGGGCAACACCTGGTACTTCAACGACATCGTCACCGATGTGCGCAACCGCCCTCGCTTCCTGGACCTGCAGGTGCTCGATGGTTCCGGCAACGTGCAGAGCAGCGTCACTCGCGGCGGCTTCCGCAACTACTTGAGCAACTATGTCAACGGCACGGCCAACGCCACCGTCGTGGCCGCCTTCCTGGGGGATGAGTTCAAGCTCGGGGACAAGTGGCGCTTCGACCTGGCGGGCCGCATCGAGCGCAACCTCTACCGGCAGAACGTGGAGCGGACGGAGACGCTGGATCTGGGAGATCCCACCACCGCGGCGGACGACAATGTCACCTTCGGCACGGGCCGCTACCAGCGGGTGGACGTGGGGCTCACCGACTGGGCGCTCTCGGGAGGTGTGAACTATGCCCTCTCCGACGCGGCCTCCGTCTATGTCCGCAGCAGCCGTGGCTACAAGATGCCGCTGTTGGATCAGTACCTCTTCGCCACCGACTCGGGAGATCCCGCCTTCCCCCGGACGCCGGAGATGCTGTGGCAGAACGAGGCGGGTCTCAAGATGGGCGGGAGCTGGTACGCCCTGGCGGCCGTGGCCTACTGGCTGCAGATCCAGAACTTCCCCAGCCAGGACGCCCGGGTGGATCCTCAGACAGGGGAGACGCGCTTCGTCACCGTGTACGCGGGGCAGGCGCGCACGCTGGGTCTGGAGCTGGAGGCCGCGGTGCAGCCCTTCAAGTTCTTCCGAGCGCAGGGCATGCTCACGGTGCAGGATCCTCGCTACACGCTCTTCGACGAGGGCTCGGGGGACTTCAGCGGCAATCGCATCCGCCGGATTCCGCAGGTGCTGGCGGACCTGACGGGCACCTTCATGTGGGGCAACGCCAACCTCGCCCTCAACTGGAACTATGTGGGGCACCGGTTCTCGAACAACGCCAACACGGTGGATCTGCCCGGCTTCGGCCTGTTCAACGTCAGCGCCGGGTACACCTTCGAGAACTTCACGCTGAGCCTGCAGCTCCACAACGCGCTCAACAGCTATGGGCTCACCGAGGGCAACCCGCGTGTGGACGAGTCGCTGGGGGCCGTGTCGGACATCTTCCTGGCCCGGCCGGTGCTCCCGCGGCGCCTCACCGTGTCGCTGGCCGCGCGGTTGTAGCGTCGGAGCGGGGCGGCTGGAGAACCCGCCGCCCCGCCCCGGGAGTTCTCACTCGCCGGTGAAGAGGCCCACGCCGCCGGGGCGGCCTCCCCGGGAGCGGAAGCCCACCACCAGGGTGCGGCTCGGGCCGGTGCCGGAGAACTGGATGTCCGAGACAGGGTTCGAGGACAGCTCGTCCAGCGCGTCGTCGTAGCGGAGGAGCATGTTCGCCCTCAGTCGGGCGAGCCCTCCGCTCTGCTGCCCCATCCACAGGCTCTCGTCGTAGGTGTCGCGACCGAGCGCGGTCAGGTCCGCGTCCGAAGTGCCCTGGAAGAAGCGCCGCAGTACCTGGCCGGTGTCATCCATCACCGCGAGCCCCCACACGGAGGAGCTCACCCACACCGTGCCGTCGGACATGCGGACCAGCCCGGAGACCTCGTCGTCCTTGCGCATCTCCGACGTGTAGCCGTTGAAGCCCGGGTCGGACTCGGAGATGGCGTCCGGCCATACGTCGATGCGGTTGGCGCGCTGGCTCCTGTAGTCGGTCTGCTTGCGCGCCTGCTCGAAGTCATACGGACCCTTGATGTTGGTCATGAACTTGAAGCGCGTGGTGCGGATGGCGGTGCCGACCCACACGTCACCGTCCGGGCGCAGGGCGATACCTTTCACGTTCCCCGCGATGAGGGAGCCCTTGGGGCTGGCCGAGTTGGGCGGGGTGAAGATGGACGGGTGCATGTGTTCCATGATCCCGTTCTTGCAGCGCTGGCGCTCCTCCTGCTCGCCGGTGTCCTCGGCGGTGTGTACCCAGAGGCTGGCCGCGCGGATCTCCTCGCTCTGGCACTCCGCTCCTCCCTGCCAGCTCGCCTCGGCCCAGATGAAGCCGTGGTTGCCGCCGATCCACAGGTAGTCGCGCTGCTTGTCCCAGACGATGCGGAAGACCGTGCAGACCTTCTCGCGATGGCCATAGCCGGGCACCGAGTGCATGGGCGAGTGGATGTCGTAGTGGATCACGCGCAGGCCCCCATTCGGCTGGAGCTCCACGCGATCCATGTCCCCGCTCTTGAAGATGTTGGGATCCTCGAAGGAGCCCGGGTCCTTGTAGAATTCGGACTCGCAGCCGTCGATGCCCTCATAGCCCACGAAGGCCATGCCCGCCGGGCCGCCGGTCACCGAGATGACCTTCAGCTTCTTCGGGCCTGTCGGCACCTTGCCCTTCCACAGGCCGTAGGGCTGCAGGCCGTGCTCCATGCCGAAACGCTCGAAGGTGGTGCCGCCGTCGCGCAGGAGGAACAGGCCCTCCTCACCGCCGGCCACCCAGAGGTTGCCGCCTTCGTCCAGCGAGGCGCCGTAGACGTCTCGGGGAGCGCCCTCGGCCTCACGGTAGAAGCGCCAGCCCCCCTCTTCCGCGGTGTCCTCGGTGAACTCCTGCTGCGGCTTGCCGGTGTCCACGGTGGGCTCCCCCGCGTCCGGCGGCTCGGCGTGCGGCACGCCGCCGTCCGCCTCACCCGAGTCCGGTTCCTCGGTGTCCGGAGTGCCTCCGTCGTCCTCGTGAGTGTCCGGTTCCTCGGTGTCCGGCTCCTCCGTATCTGGCGTACCGGTGTTCGGCGTCGCCTCGGGCGGAGTGCTCCCGGGGCCTGGGTCCGGCTTCGTGCCGGGGAGGGGCCCCGGCTCCTCGATGGGGGACTTCTTCACCGTCCCGTCATCGGGTCCACCGCACGCGCCCGAGACCACCAGCGACGCCCCCACCAGCCCTGCCCCCAACCAACCCCTCCACCGACCATCCTGCCCCAAGGTTCACCTCCCGATTCAGCGTCCGCATCAGCGCACGGCTCCCGCCACCTGCTACATGTGAGGCAAGCGGGGTGCCAGCTCGGATCAGGGCCTTGATGGGGGGAACGGGCCTTCTGGTGGGCACTGCGTTGGCCACGGCGGGCACCGGGCCATCCCGGAGAGTCTCCCGCGTCCCCAGTGTGGGAACCGCGACAGCCTCCTCCGGGAGCACGAAGTGTTCGACGAAGTGTCTGACACCTTCCCGGAGCTTCACTTCGGGCGCTGGGGCACCTGCTCGGACAGTGCGGGGAACAGCTTGCCCCACTCGGGGATCTCCTCCGAGTCCAGCTCGTCCGG
>QKJM01001025.1 GCA_003249315.1 Archangium sp. | reverse complement strand
GCACGTCTACCTGTCTGGCGCGCACGTGGACGCCACCCCGCCCACCCAGACGCTGGATGCCCTGGCGGCGGTGGCCACCCGCGAGGTGTCGGAGCCCCTGCGGGCGGACACCCAGGCCTTCTACCGCCGCGTCCTCTTCGAGGCGATGCAGCAGGCCAACCACGGCACGCTGGTGGCGGTGCTCCCCGGAGGGAGCGAGGGCTCCGGGCTCTTCGCCGACGGCATCCTCCTGCCCCGGCCGGTGGACGTGGCCGCTTGCGTGGCGGCGGCCGGCACCGGGCGGGAGGAGGGCGCCGTGGCCGCGGTGTTCGCCACCGCCCAGTTGCTTCGGGGCATGATGGCCACCGATGGCATCACCGTGCTGCGCGCGGATGGCTGCATCGTGGCCTACAACGTCTTCCTTCGTCACCCGGCCACCCTGGTTCGAGGACCGGGTGTCGTGGGCGGCGCGCGGCGGCGCACCTATGAGGTGCTCTGCACGTCGGTGGGGGCTGATCTGTTGGCGGCCTTCATCCGCTCGCAGGACGGGGCCATTGCCCTCCACGTCGCGTCCCCCCCGGCCTGACGTGCCGGCTACCTCCTGGAAGGGCACCCGCGGGATCGGCGGAAGATCCGAAACTCTGTCCGGGTCCCTCCGATAACTCACCTGAGATAGACGCGCGGCAGTGTTCCGCCCCTTCAGGGAGGCCCCCCATTCGAATTTCCAATTCCAACCCCGTTGCCCCTTTCCAGGTTGGGCAGAGCCCCTTGGCCTCGGAGAGCCACTTGGGCAAGGCAGCTCCCTCCAAGGTGGGCCCTTCGAGCATCAACGACGCATTCGACTCCTCGACGCCGGGTGCAAAGGCCGCGCAGGGAACCAACGGCCTTGGCGAGGGAGAACTCGACCTGAGGAAGCTCGTCGAGGAAAGCCTGGGCCAGGAGGCGGCGGAGCTCTTTGATCAGCTTCCCATGGAGCAGAAGCGGGAGATGGCCATGCAGGCCACGATCCAGCGGAACCGCAGTCAGAGTGTGGGGAACCTGCTGCAGACGCTGCACGATATGAAGAAGGCCGTCCTCCAGAACACTCGTGGTTGAGAGGGGCCTGCATGGCCATGGACGCCAGGCGCGGGTGAGGAGCAGACGAAGTCCAGCACCCGCGCCACCTTCGGCTCACCTCGCTCAGGGAGACGCCGGACACCCCTGGGGCTCACCGGCACGGTGCTCCCAGGAGGGC
The DNA here is from genome assembly GCA_003249315.1 of Archangium sp. Taxonomy (GTDB): domain Bacteria; phylum Myxococcota; class Myxococcia; order Myxococcales; family Myxococcaceae; genus QKJM01. Next base: position 1,944 of record QKJM01001025.1, on the reverse strand, counting down.
AGGGCCGTGGCGCGGCACGGCAGCAGCGCGCGGGTCGGAGCGAGGACCGACCCCCATTGCCCATCACCGAGCTGCCCGTATGTGTTGTTACCCCAGCTCCAGACGCTGCCATCCGCGAGCACCGCCAGTGAGTGATTGCCCCCTGCCGCGATGCTCGTCACGCCCGAGAGCCCCACCACTTGCATCGGGGGATCGTAGCGGTTCACGAAGGTTCCATCCCCGAGCTGGCCGTAGCTGTTATTGCCCCATGCCCACACCGTGCCGTCCGTACGCAGGGCCACGGCATGAGAGGATCCAGCCGCGAGGGCCGTCGTCTCCGAGAGGTCTGTCACCTGCGCAGGGGCGGGATGGTACCAGCTCCAGGTCCACACCGTGCCGTCCTCGCGCAATGCCAGGGATTTGGTTGACTGGGCCACGACGGATACCACACCTGTGAGCCCTTCCACTTGCACCGGGGAGAGATTCCGTACCCCCGATCCATTCCAATTCGAACCCCAACCCCATATCGTGCCATCCTGACGCAGGGCCAGGGAGTGGTAGGGGCTGGTGGACACGGCGACCACTCCGTCAAGCCCTGGAACCTGCTTCGGCGTGTACCACCGGGTGAGCCTCGTCCCATCCCCGAGCTGGCCATAATCGTTATTGCCCCAGGCCCACACCGTGCCGTCCTTGCGCAGTGCCAGGGAATGATAGTCGCCGACCGTCACGGACACTACGTCGGTGAGCCCCACGACTTGTACCGGCGCAAGGCGCCTGGTCGTCGTTCCATCTCCGAGCTGGCCGTATGTGTTGGAGCCCCAGGCCCATACCGTGCCGTCTTCGCGCAATGCCAGGGAGTGGTGACGCCTGGTCGTGAAGGCCACCACGTTGGAGAGCCCCACGACCTGTACTGGCGCAAGGCGCATGGTCGTCGTTCCATCTCCGAGCCGGCCGCTCCCGTTATAGCCCCAGCCCCACAACGTGCCATCTTCGCGCAGTGCCAGGGAGTAATTGTCGCCAGCCGCTACGACCGCCGCGTCGTGGAGTCCCACCACCGGCACCGGCGAAGGCTGATGAGGTACGCTCACCCCCACCTGCCCTGAGTCATTGACTCCCCAGCCCCACACGCTCCCACTCTTGTCCAGCGCCAGGGTGTGATTCCTCCCGGCCGTTACGGCCACCACTCCCGAGAGGGCTGGAACCCGTGTTGGAGAAAAATGCCAGTTCGTCGTCCCATCCCCGAGCTGGCCATTCTCGTTGGAGTTGCCCCAGTTCCACACCGTACCATCCCTGCCCAGCGCCACGGCGAAGTACAGGCCACTCGACATCGACACGATTCCCTCGAGTCCCGGTACCTGGAATGGCGTGTGCTCGAACACTGTCTGGCCTAGTTGAATCAGCGAGTGGTAGCCCCAGACCCACACGGTGCCGTCTTCGTGCAACGCCATGGAGGTATAATGACCGGCCGAGACGGACTTCATGCCCGTGAGGCCGGGAATCCATACCGGCACGGTGTACATGAACTCCATTCCACCGTTGATCGAGCCGATCAAGTTCTCGCCCCAGCCCCACACCGTGCCATCCTCGCGCACCGCCAGTGCATGGCCATCACCAGCCGAGATGGAGACCACTCCCTCGAGTCCCTGGACCTGGACCGGCGTGGGCCGATCCTCGAACGACCCATCTCCAAGGACTCCAGAAAGGTTCCTGCCCCAGGACCACACGGTGCCGTCCTCGCGCAGCGCCAGGGAGAAAGAACGACCGGCCGAGATGGAGACCACCCCCTCGAGTCCCTCGACCTGGACCGGTATGGGCTGGATCAATGTCCCTCCGAATTCTCCGGTGAGGGCGCCCCAGGACCACACGGTGCCGTCCTCGCGCAGCGCCAGGGAATGCTCTTCACCGGTCGCTACCTCCACGATGCCGGTGAGCCCAACCACCTGTACGGGAGTGGGCCGGAACTCC
>QKJM01000566.1 GCA_003249315.1 Archangium sp. | reverse complement strand
CGAGGCCCTGGCGTCTCGTCTGTCCTTCGGTGCGAGCGACCTGCTGCGCGGCGTGCCCGGTGGCGCCGAGTGGGACTTCGTCGTGGGCTGCATTCCCCAGGTGCTGCGCGGTGAGGGGTTTCCGGCCGAGGTCTCCCAGGCCGACGAGCAGGCCCTGTATGACCTCTCCAACTACTGCGCCATCCAGAACGTCTACGAGGACCACTTCGGGCTGGGCCTCATCGCCCGACTGCTGGACGAGGTGCCCGAGCGGCTCGCGACGGGCGGGCGACTGCTCCTCAACCTCGCGGGGCGTCCCGGGCGCGACATCATCGAGCGCATGTTCACCCGGCGCGGTTTCACCACCCGCGTCCGCGTGGCGCGGAGGGTGATGCAGGCGGCCGACACGGACATCGGCCCGCTGGTGGCGCTCGAGCAGCGCACCCAGCGCGAGTTCGAGTTCTTCATGGAGGCCCACAGCCCCGAGCCCCTGCGCGCCGCCACCGCTCACGGGTGGCTCGCCGCCGGTCACCCCATCTGGCACGAGGTGGCCGTGTGGGAGGCTCGACTGGCCCTTCCTCGCGAGACGCTCGCCCTGCGCGCCGCCCTGCGCACTCTGGGCGTTCCCCAACTCCAGGAGGAACTGGACCTGGGTGCCGCCTCGCCGGAGCAGCTCGGCTTCGTGGCCGCGCTGGCCGAGCGTCTGGCCCGCTCGCCGCTCCTTCCCTATGCGCACGAGGCCGGGGATGTCTCCCTCCGCCTCCTGGTGGCGCGCTACCTGGGCCGCTTCTTCGGGCTGCGGCTCGCGGATGAGGAAATCTTCATCGGCCCCGAGCGCGAGCAGGCGGTGTACTCGCTGCTGCTGGCCACCTGTGACGAGGGGGACGGGGTGCTGGTGTCTCGCAACCTGCACGCCGTCTACGCGCGGGTGCTGGAGAAGGCCGGCGTGCATGTCACCGTCACCCACAACACGCTGGGCGAAATCAAGCGGCTCCTGGGCGCCTTCGAGGTGAAGGTGGTGCTCCTGTCCGTGGAGCCCGAGGAGCGCGCCAACCTCGCGGAGCTACGCGACATCCTCTCCGAGGCGAAGCGGCGCGGCATCCTGGTGGTGCTCGACGAGAGCGCCTTCTTCAACATCACCGCCGAGGTGGAGGCGCGCACCCTCTTCGAGTTCATCGCGCGCGAGCCGCACCACTCGCACCTGGTGGTGCTGTATGGCCTCATCAAGAACGCCGTCTTCCCGGACTGGGAGCTGACGCTGTTGCTGCCCGTGCCCGTGCAGCTCCGGAATGATCTGGAGGTGGCGGCGGAGCTGACGTACTCGCGCATCAGTACGCTGGTGGAGTGGTTCTACGAGCGCACCTTCGAGGAGCTGCTCTCCTTCCGCATCGCCTTCGCGGCTCCGGAGCCGCCTCCGACGCGCGCCGTACCCCCGGTGCCGCTGCCGCGCTCGGAGCGCATCGCCCGCCTGGCGGGCTTCCCGGCCTTCGCGCCGAAGGTGTTCCGGGAGGGAGACCCGGAGCTCATCCGCCTGGACTACGGGGAGAACGAGTCGCCGCTGCCCGGTCCGCTGGTGGAGGGGCTGGTGGCGGCGTGCGCGGCGCCACGGGACTCGGGGACGCAGCACGGACTGTCGGAGTCGGTGACCGCCTTCCTGCTCGAGACGCGGGGTGTGCGCTACGAGCCGGAGGAGATCGTCCTGGCGCCCGGGGTATGGCCGCTGGTGCATCACCTGGGCGTGGCGCTGCGCCGGCTGCTGGGGCGGGCGCCGCGCGTCTTCGTGGCCACGCCCTGCTACGGGATGCTGCCGCCCACGTGGGTGGCGGCCGGGTGCGAGGTGGAGCTGGCGCCGCTGTCCGCGCTGCAGTCGCGGCGGGGAAGCGAGGCGCCGGACGTGGTGGTGGTGTCGCAGCCCTCCAACCCCTCCGGGCACTTCCTCTCCCACGAGGAGCTGGTGGGGCTGGCAGCCTACGTGGTGGAGCAGGGCTGCCTGCTGGTGTCGGACGAAATCTTCGGGCTGGTGAACCTCACCAACCCCACGGCGGAGACGGTCCATAGCCCGGTGGGGCTGGAGGCGGCGGTGCCGGGCATCGGTGCGCGGACGGTGGTGCTGGGGGGTCTCTCCAAGGAGTTCGCCGCGGGAGGGCTGCGGGTGGGGTGGCTGGTGGCGAGGAACAGGGCGCTGCTGGCGGCGCTGGGGGAGAGCGGGCCGGGCGCGCTGCACCTGGCCACGGCGCGGGCGGCCTCGCGCCTGTACGCGGCCCACGCGAGAGGCCCGGACGGCAAGCTGCTCTACCCGGAGCGCCACCGGGTGCTGCGCGACTTCCTCACCCGGATGCGGCGGGAGTTGCTCGAGGAGCGGGCCCTCATCGCCGAGGCGCTGCCGGAGGACGGGCGCGCCGAGACGGTGGAGGCGGGCGGCCTCTTCCTCGCGCCTCGGGTGACGAGCTGGCTGGGGCGGGAGGTGGATGGCGAGCGCCTCACCGTGGAGAACCTGCCGGCGGTGGTGTACGCGCACACCCACGTGCTGGTGAATGGCGGCGCGTGGTGTGGAGACCCCGAGCGCCTTCGCGTCGTCTTCTCCATTCCGCGCCAGAAGCTGGAGGAGGCCTGCCGTCGCCTCCTGTCCTTCTCGGCCCGACTCCGTTGAACGTGTCTGCCCCCTCTCCCTCTGGGAGAGGGCTGGGGTGAGGGATTTCCCCCGCAACTGTCCACCGCTGAATCCTCTCTCCGTCTTGAGGGCAACGGCGCGGACGCGAGCCCTTCTCGGGCCTCCTCATTCCGGCTATCCGGTTGTTCCGGCCTATGGGGAGGTCGGCTATCCGGCGCCGGGCGCGCCGCGGGGGGACGTATGGTGAACCTGATGAGCCTGCCGCGTCAGGCCTGGGGAGACCTGCAGTCGAGACTGCGGCACCTGCCGCTGGTGGGGTCGTTGCGCAACCTGTGGGTGGACGAACGGATGCTGGCGAGTCCGCGGCCCCGGGACTCGGGGGTGGCGGACGCGGCGCGCGTGGAGGCGTACCGGCGCGCCATCGAGCGCTACGTGCGTCCGGGGCACGTGGTGGTGGACGTGGGGACGGGCAACGGGCTGAGGGCCTTCCTCGCCGCGGGGCGCAACCCGCGCAAGCTGTACGCCGTGGACTCCTCGCGCAACCTCGACACGGCGCGGTGGGTGGCCC
>QKJM01000836.1 GCA_003249315.1 Archangium sp. | reverse complement strand
GACGTCGACGATGTCCACCGCGAGGGCGCCGGCGTTGTCGTCCACCCGCGTGTCCGGGAAGGTGCAGCGCAGGGTATCCACCCCCGACATCCGATAGCGCTTGCCCACCTCGAGGAGGCGGTGGTTGCGCCGGGACGAGCGGCTGCTGCTCTCCGCGCACAGCACGCGCGACACCCGGCCCTTCTTCCCGGCGCTCAGCTCCGCGAAGTCGTTGCGCACGGTGAGCAGATACGTGGCCTCCGGGTTGAGCTTCCGCACCACCAACTGGTGCTCCCGCTTCAGCACCAGCGCGTCCCGGGAGGCCTCGAAGACGAGCTGCCGGGGCGCCACCCACTTGGACTGGCGCAGGTGTACCCGCACCGTGCCATCGTTGTCCTTCAGGTCATCGTCCAGCAGGAAGACGTGCAGCTTGCGCACGCCCTTGAGCGGGCGCGGGGAAGTCCCCAGCAGCCCGAAGGCCTCGCCCGGCGTCACGTCGTCCCCCTCGATGAAGTAGACCAGCGTGCTGGAGTCGTCGCGGCGACCGCGCTGCAGCGAGGCGCGGCCGCTCGTCCAGATGGTGTAGTTGGCGCCAGGCTTGAGCTCGATGGAGGCGGTGGCGTACTCGCCGAGGGGCATGGCGTTGTACGCGGTGCGGAGCACCAGCATCCGTGTCGGATACTCCACCTCGTAGAACTCGAGTCCCTTCTCCTCCTCGGTGCCCGCGTCCGGCGCCTCCGCCACTTCTCCGGCCGTCGTCACCTCTCCGGCCGCCGTTACTTCTCCAGCGTCCGTGTCCTCCACTGCGCCCGCGTCCTCCTCGGTGGCCTGCGCGGAAGCGATGCCCGTCTCGAGAGCGGTCGGGGCCTGTGCCTCGGACTCCTCCGCGGAGCCCTCGAGTTCGAGCTCCGCGTGGATGGGGGGCTCGGCATCGGTGGTAGGGGTGAAGCGCTTCGTCCAGGGCAGGTAGCCCGGCAGGGTGAGGATGAGGGTGTTGGCCTCGTGGAGGACGACGCCTCCGACGACGAGCGGCGTGACGCCCGGTACGTCCTGGCCGTTGAGCTTCACCGAGGCCCCGTCCGGCTTGGAGGTGAGCCACACCGAGCCTGTCGGGGGCCCCACGTCCGAGGTGGAGAGCACGAAGAAGTGCAGCCCCGCCAGCACCAGCGAAAGTCCGAAGAGGGGCACACTGATGAGCAATACCAGCCGGCGGATCCGCTCCGAGCGCTCCTGGTGCTCCCGGGTCTGCGCCTCTTTCAGGGTGCGGCGTACGTCCTCCGCCCCGACGGGAGCGGAGGCGACGGGGGTGGGGGGCTCCTCGGCCTCGATGGGAATCGCCTGGATGGAGACCGATGTGGCCTCCTCCTTCTCCTCCTCCCCCTCCTCGGGAGGCGCCGCCATGGTGGACATGGGAGCGCCGCTCCGGCGTCCCTCGCTCCGGGTGCTGGAGACGCGGGGCGTGCTCGGCGTCACTCGCCGCACGTTGGCGCTGGACGCCGAGCGCGCGCCCGGAGTCCGTTGCGAGCCGCGGGCGCTCGAGACGCGGCGCCCCGTGGTGCTCGTCGGCCGTCCCCGGGTGGCCAGGCCCTCGCCCGTTGCCAACTCCTTCCACTCGGCGAGCAGCTCCAGGAAGGTCGGCGTCACCTCTATCCGGCGCCCCTCGGCGGCGAGCTCCTCTTCGAAGAGGTGGCCCATGAACTGTGAGAGCAGCATGGGCGAGAAGCGCGGGTTGTCCGAGTAGAGCTGCTCGCGCAGCGCCTCGGCGAAGGCCTGCGCCGTGGGATAGCGGTCCTCGCGCTCCAGCGCCATCGCGATGGCCATCACCTCTTCCAGCTCCGGGGGCACGGCCGGGTTGATGGTCGAGGGCGGCGGGTAGTCTCCCGCGATGATGCGCGGCAGCACCGTGTGCAGCTCTCCCTCGTAGGGGCGACGGCCACACAACATCTCGTAGAGCACCACCCCGGTGGCGAAGATGTCCGTGCGCGCGTCCAGGTCCTGCTGGCCTTGGGCCTGCTCGGTGGAGAAGTACGGGTACTTGCCCTTGAGCGTGCCCGGCGAGGTGCGCGTCTCCACGATGCTGGTGGCCTTGGCGATGCCGAAGTCGATGACCTTGACCTCGCCCTCGTAGGAGATGAGCACGTTGTCCGGTGACACGTCGCGGTGTACCAGCCCCAGCGGCTGGCCGTTCTCGTCCACGTGCCGGTGCGCCGAGTCCAACCCGTTGCACATCTGGATGGCGATGTGCTGCGCCAGGGGAACGGGCAGGCCCGGCAGCCCGGCACGCAGCGCGCGGCGCAGCACCTTGGACAGGGGCTGGCCGTTCACGAACTCCATGGCCAGGAAGTACTGGCCCCCTATCTCTCCGAAGTCGAAGACCTGGGCGATGTTCCCGTGGCTGAGGCTCGCCGCCACGCGCGCCTCGCTCACGAACATCTCCACGAACGCCGGGTCGTCCGCGAAGTGCGGGAGGATCTGCTTGATGACCACCGGCTTGGTCACCCCCGCCGCGCCCTTCATCCGGGCACGGTAGGTGACCGCCATCCCGCCCGCAGCGAGCTTCGACACCAGTTCATATCTGCCAAACCGCTGGAGGTCGCTAGCTGCCACGTCGAGGGATCGGGTGAAGGGGACTGCCAGCATACCTCCCCTCACCCGAAAGTCCGAGAAGGCGTAACGGTCGTTCCTACACCTACCTTTGAGGAGAGGTACGAATGGCGCTCGTGGTTGTGGAGGGGGCAGGTCCCCGAAGAGCTCCGTGCTCACATCCGGGACCGCGGACGCTGCCCCCTCCACGCCGCGCAAGATACCGTCCGCATTCCGCGACGTTGTGAAACGGTGGTAACGGGGGCGTGGACTCTTCACCCCTGGTGTCGCGCGAGTATGACCCCGGGTGGACGGGGCCTGGCCGGCCGCTTCGAGAGGGTGCGAGACGGAGAACGCCCGGCCCCCTGGAGTGGGGACCGGGCGTTCGCGTCCGGAGAGGAGCGAGTCCTGCTCCGGGTCCTACTTCCGCGAGCGGCGCCGACGGAGGGCCGCCAGGGCGAGCAGGAGCAGCGGGCTCAGCTCGCTCCCCGCCGCGGAGCAACCACCGCCGGAGACGCCGATGGTGTCGATGAAGCCGTCGCCGTCGCTGTCCGGGTCGCAGGCATCGCCGATACCGTCGCCGTCCTGGTCACCCAGGCT
>QKJM01000021.1 GCA_003249315.1 Archangium sp. | reverse complement strand
CCTTCAGCGCCAGCGGATCCATCAGGTGCTTCTGGATGGCCCGCTTCAGGGGCCGTGCGCCGTACGTCGGATCGTACCCACGCTCCGCCAGCAGCGCCTTCGCCGCCTCCGTCATCTCCAGCGTCATCCGCTTCTCCGCCAGCAGCTTCTGCATCCGCGTCACCTGCAGATCCACGATCCGCTCGATGTCCTTCTTCCGCAGCGGCTCGAAGATGACGATCTCATCCACCCGGTTGAGGAACTCCGGCCGGAAGTTCTGGCGGAGGATGCCCATCACGTCCTCGCGCGTCGCCTCGTCCAGCTCTTCCTTGCCCGTCATGCCCTCCTGCAGGGCCATGGAGCCGATGTTGCTCGTCATGATGAGCACCGTGTTCTTGAAGTCCACGGTCCGCCCCTGGCTGTCCGTCAGCCGGCCCTCGTCGAGGATCTGCAGCAATATGTTGAAGACGTCCGGGTGGGCCTTCTCGATCTCATCGAACAGGACCACCGTGTATGGCCGCCGCCGCACCGACTCGGTGAGCTGGCCGCCCTCCTCGTAGCCGACGTACCCCGGAGGAGCGCCCACCAGCCGGGCCACGGAGTGCTTCTCCATGTACTCGGACATGTCGATGCGCACCATCGCCCCGTCATCGTCGAAGAGGAACTCCGCCAGCGCCTTCGCCGTCTCCGTCTTCCCCACGCCCGTGGGCCCCAGGAAGATGAACGAGCCGATCGGCCGGTTCGGATCCTGCAACCCGGAGCGCGCTCTCCGCACCGCGTTGCTCACCGCTTCGATCGCGCTCCGCTGGCCGATGACCCGGTTCGCCAGCCGATCCTCCATCTTCACCAGCTTCTGGACCTCGCCCTCCATCAGCTTGGAGACGGGGATGCCCGTCCACTTGGCCACCACCGCCGCGATGTCCTCCGAGTCCACCTCCTCCTTGAGGAACTTCTGCGACTTCTGCATCTCGGCCAGCTTCTCGTTCTGCTGGGTCAGCTCCTTCTCCAGGCCCGGCATCGTCCCGTACTTCAGCTCCGCCGCCCGGTTGAAGTCGCCCTGCCGCTCGGCGGCCGCCTGGTCGTTCTTCGCCTTCTCCAGCTTCTCCTTCAGCTCGCGGATGCCGCCGATGGCCTTCTTCTCCTCCTCCCAGTGCGCCTTGAGCGTGTTGAAGCGCTCGTTGAGGTTGGCCAGCTCCTTTTCGATCTGCGCCAGCCGCTCCCGCGAGTTCGGATCCGTCTCCTTGCGCAGCCCCTCGCGCTCGATCTCGAGCTGGGTGATCTTCCGGCGCACGTCGTCGATCTCCGTGGGCATGGAGTCGATCTCGATCCGCAGTCGGCTGCACGCCTCGTCCACCAGGTCGATCGCCTTGTCGGGGAGGAAGCGGTCGGAGATGTAGCGGTTGGAGAGGTTGGCCGCCGCCACCAGCGCCGAGTCCTGGATGCGCACGCCGTGGTGCACCTCGTAGCGCTCCTTGAGGCCGCGCAGGATGCTGATGGTGTCGTGCACCGAGGGCTCGCCCACCAGCACCGGCTGGAAGCGCCGCTCCAGGGCCGCGTCCTTCTCGATGTGCTTGCGGTACTCGTCCAGCGTGGTGGCGCCGATGCAGTGCAGCTCGCCGCGCGCCAGCGCCGGCTTGAGCATGTTGCCCGCGTCCATCGCCCCCTCGGCCTTGCCCGCGCCCACGAGGGTGTGCATCTCGTCGATGAAGAGGACGACCTCCCCCGCGGCGTCCGCCACCTCCTTGAGCACCGCCTTGAGGCGCTCCTCGAACTCGCCCCGGTACTTGGCGCCCGCCACCATCGCGCCCAGATCCAACGCCACCAGGCGCTTGTTCTTCAGCCCCTCGGGCACGTCCCCGTCGATGATGCGCCGCGCGAGCCCTTCGACGATGGCCGTCTTGCCCACGCCCGGCTCGCCGATGAGCACCGGGTTGTTCTTCGTGCGCCGGCTGAGCACCTGGATGCAGCGGCGGATCTCCTCGTCCCGGCCGATGACCGGATCCAGCTTCCCGGCGCGCGCCGACTCCGTCAGATCCCTCCCGTACTTCTCCAGCGCCTGGTAGGTGGCCTCGGCGTCCTGGCTCGTCACCCGCGAGGAGCCGCGCACCTCCTTGAGGCTGGTCAGCACCCGGTCGCGCGTCACGCCCGAGGACTGCATCACCTCGCCGACGGCCCCCTTGTCCTGGGTGAGCGCCAGGAGCAGGTGTTCGCTGGAGATGAAGTCGTCCTTGAGCGACTTGGCCTCGTCCTCGGCCTTGTCGAACGTCTTCATCAGCCGCTGGCTGAGCATCGCGCTCTCGCCGCCCTGCATCCGAGGCAGCTTGCCGAGCGCTTCTCCCAACCGGGAAGCGAACAGCTTCAGGTCGACGCCAATCTTCCGCAGCAGCGGCTCGACGATGCCGTCCTTCTGCCCGAGCAGCGCCGTCGCGAGGTGCTCCGGCTCGTAGTTCGGGTTGTCGGCTCGCCGCGCCAGCCCCTGCCCCTCGTGGATGGCCTCCTGGGCCTTCACCGTGTATTTGTCGAGTCGCATGTCCCCAACGTAAGGGCCGGGCACCTGTTGGCAAGGACGGTCCTGTTACGCCCATTTCACTCCCAGCGCGGCTCGCATGCCTGGTGCCTCTACGGGCTCTCAGGCTTTCCGGGAGTTGTCTTTCTCCTGGCTCTGCGGGTATATGCGGCGCCCGATTCACGGGGGAGCTCTCCTGGAAGCGCACGGCGGCTATCTCATTCGGATGGAATCCCTCGGCGGTCTGCGGCTGGTGGAACTGGCCCGGCAGGCGCTCGTGGAGGACGGGGCTCCGTCGGATACCTGCCTCTCTGTCTCCGTCTACCGGCGGCGGAAGATCATCCGGCTGGCGCTGGACGGGCCCCTCACCGTCGGGCGGCAGGGCTCCCACTGGTACAGCTCCCACCACGCCCTGGGCCGCCTGCTCTCCGAGGCCGCCGGCGTCACCGTCCACACCTACGTGTACGATCCCCAGGAGTACGAGGAGATCATCGCCATCGGCGGGGGACGGCGTGTGGGTGGAGAGCGGCTTCTGTATGACGAGGTGGAACTGCCCGAGTGCCTGGACGGGGAGTTCGACGACGAGGCCTTCGCGAGGATGCAGTCGCGGTGGCCGTTGGGGCACCTGGCGTGGGTGTATGGGGTGGAGCGGGAGCTGCTGCTGGAGCTGCACCACATG
>QKJM01000773.1 GCA_003249315.1 Archangium sp. | reverse complement strand
GTCGATGGGCGCGTTGCTGGCGAGGCCCGTGTCGGAGGCGTCCGGCGGAAGCTCGGCGCTGACGAGGCCCGCGTCGGGGTCGTCGGTGGGCGCGTTGCTGGCGAGGCCCGCGTCGGAGGTGTCCGGCGGAAGCTCGGAGCTGGCGAGGCCCGCGTCGGGGCTGGCTGTCGAGACGCAGGGGAGCGTCACCGAGGGGAGTACGACGGCGGCGAGATCCTTCTCCAGCCCGTCGGCGAGCACGGTGGGGGCGGCCTCCAGGGCGACGAGCTTCAGCTCGGCGCAGGCCACCTGGTCACCCAGGGGCAGCTCGATGGGGCGGGCCAGGCGAGCGAAGGCGCGGGTGAGCAGCGGACGCACGTCCAGGCGGAACTCCTCGAGCTTGAGGAGGAGGGTGTCGCGCAGCTTCTCCTCGACGCTGGAGTTGATGGCATCCATCGGGCCGTCGACCCGCACCTCCACCTCGGTGGACTGGAGGCGCGCCTGGAAGTCCGCGGTGATGATGGGCTCGGCGGCGATGGTGATGTCGATGGGGAGCTGCCGCTCGCCCAGCATGTTGAAGCGCCCCTGGATGGGGACGCCCACCACGATGCGGCCGCGATCGAACTTGAGGCTCACCGGCTCGCGCTGCCACGTGTAGTGGAGCTGCTTGCCGGCGAAGAGCCGGGCATCGCCATCGCCCGAGCGGGGCAGGCTCTCGGCGAGCTTCTTGATGAGCGCCTCGCGGAAGACGGTGGTGTGGATGACGATGCGCGAGGGGGGAGGATCCGACACCGGGCGGCCCGGGGTGGAGACGGGCGGCGCGGGCCGGAGCGTCTGCACCTCGGTGGTGCGCGGGCCGGCGCAGGAGAGGAGGGCCAGGGAGGCGAGCAGCGTGGGAAGCGGACGGAGGCGCGGAACAGGCATGGTGATGGTGGCGCGGCGAGTACGGACGCGCAGGTTACCCCATCTCGCCCGTGAGTCACCCGCCCCCGAGCAGCGTCCGCCCCAGCAGGACCAGTCCGGTGATCGCCAGACCCGCAGTGAGGGCCATGCCGCCCATCAGCAGGAGCGGATGCCGATCCACCTTGCGCAGCAGCTTGTGCAGTCCGCTCTTGAGGAAGGTCCGCTGACACGCCACGTGGATGTGCCCCTCCATGATGCGCTGGAGTTCTTTCTCCATCTCGTCGATGGACGGGTAGCGCAGCGCCGGGTCCTTCGCGATGCCCTGGCTGATGAGCCAGCGCAGCTCCACCGGCACGGGCGGTTGGTGCGGATTCGGGGTGAAGTCGTCCACGGGAGGCGCCACTTTCTGGACGCCCTCGAGCACCTCGGCCAGGGACTCGCGCCCTTCCAGGTAGTGGCGCAGGAAGAGGAACTCGTGGAAGAGCACGCACAGGCTGTAGATGTCGCTGCGCGCGTCGAGCGCGTCATGCTCTCCGCGCGCCTGCTCGGGTGACATGTAGAGCGGCGTTCCCACCACGCTCCCGAGCTGTGTCCGCAGCGAGGCCGCGTCGCGCGGGTTGGTCGATACCTCACCGGGGGGAGGCGAGGCCTGCTCGGTGCCTCCGGACGGAGCGCTGACCGGCCCGGTGCGTACGCGCCGGGCGAGGCCCCAGTCCAGCACCGTCACCTCTCCGTAGGGACCCACCATGATGTTGGCGGGCTTGAGGTCTCTGTGGATGAAGCCCTTGCGGTGCGCGTACTCCAGCGCATGGAGCACCCCCAGCATGACCTGCACCCGCACCGGGAAGGTGTAGTGCGCATGGGTGTCGCGGTCTCCCTGCCGCAGCTTCTCGATGATGGACTCGAGCGTCTCGCCGTGCAGGTGCTTCATCACGAAGTAGTACCGGCCCTGCTCGTCCACGCCGACGTCATGTACCGGGACGATGTTGGGGTGGTCCAACTGCCCGACGGTGCGGATCTCCTCCACGAAGCGGAGCAGCCTGTCCGAGTCGGGCACCGCGGGCAGGCGCTTGACGGCCACCAGCCGCTCGATGTCGTGGTCCTTGAGCAGCACCACTTCGCCCATTCCGCCCTGGCCTAGCAGGCGCAGTTCCTCGAAGCGCTCGCGCTGGAAGGGGACGACGCGGGGCTGCTCTCCCGTCCACTCCACCCGGGGGAGCACCGTGGAGCGGTACGCTGAGGGAGGCCCGGGGGCGGTCTCCACCGCACGCGATGCGGGCGAGAGCAGCGTGTCTCCAGTGTCATCCGGGGCGGCGTACCTGAGCGTGTCGGACATGGGGCCCGAGATATAACAAACGGGGTGTGCGCTTGCAGGGGGAGTGGGCTACTCGGGTATCGACAGCTCTTTCAGGAGCTTCGGCCGGGCCTCGTCGAAGGTGCGAGCCACCTCGTCCAGCAGAGCCTCGGCGCCTTCCAGATTCCGACTCTGGGCGCGAACCATGAGTGCTCGGCTGGACCGGCTCACTCGGGGGAGCCCATACATCGCGCTGCTGCCGGCCAGTCCATGTGCCTCGCGTTCCAGCGCCTCGGCGTTGCCCGCGGTCAACAGCTCCCGCATGTGTGCGAGCTGCGGTGCGATGCTGGCCAGATAGCGTTGGATCAGCTCGGCCAGCCCTTCCGGGTCCTCCCCCAGCTCGCGTAGCCGCGTGAGATTTTCCACGTCGAGGACGGGGACGGGATCTTCCATGGTGGGCATCCTATCGCATGGGCGTTGTGAGGGGGGCTTCCCGTGCGGTGGACGGCGGGTGTCCGGCCATGCTGAGGTACGGAGGCTCGATGATGGGGCGTCACGGGCGGTGGGCCCGGAAGGCGTGTGGCCCGAGTGAGCCAGGGCTCGGCCGGGAGGACGGACTCTTTCCGAGGGGAGAACCATGCGCATTTATCTGAATGGTGAGTACCTTCCCCGCTCCGAGGCACGTGTCTCGGTGGACGACCGGGGCTTTCTCTTCGGCGATGGCGTGTACGAGGTGACGCGGGTAGTCGGCGGCAGGCTGTTCGAGGAGGAGGCACACTGGCGCCGCCTGGAGTGGGGGCTGGGGCAGCTCGCCATCCAGCCGCCGGAGGGCTTCGGCCGGGAGGCCGTGCGCGACATCTCCGAGCGGTTGCTCCGAGAGAACGGCCTGCTGGACGGTGAGGCCACCGTGTACGTGCAGGTGACTCGCGGCGTCGCGCCTCGCACGCACGGCTTCCCCCCGCCGGGGACGCCTCCCACCGTCTACCTCGCCGCG
>QKJM01000073.1 GCA_003249315.1 Archangium sp. | reverse complement strand
CGTTCCTCCCGTCCGCGCCGACGGGCCCTCACTGATCGTGTGGCATGCTTCACCGCGGGGCTCTGTCCCGGCTCTCGCCGGCACCTCTCGCACCCGGCCTGGCGGAACGCTGCCTTCCCTGTGTCCGTCGCCTCCTCCAGAGGGTCTTCCAGAGGGGCCCGTTCCCAGGCGCTCCTGCCTCGCGGTGGGGGCGGCTCCAGGGGAAGGGCGAGGCGCAACGACATTCGGGTGGAGGGGGCCTTCATCGGGGAGGACCAAACCTACCCGCCCGGCAGGCGAGATGCATCACTTGGAAACGCAGAGACTGTCGGACGAGCGGGCTTCTGGTAGGGTGCGGAGCAGCATGGCTCCCCGAATTCTCGTCGTCGATGACAACCAGGAGCTGCTCACGCTCCTCACCCAGCTCTTCGAAGATGCGGGCTATGAAGTCGTCAGCGCGAGCCGGGGCAAGCAGGCCGTGGAACTCGCACGCTCCAAGCCACCGGGGGTGGCGGTGCTCGACATCCTCCTGCCCGACATGATGGGTTACCATCTGGCGGACGCGCTGAGGAAGGAGCAGCCCGAGCTCCCGCTCATCTTCATCACCGGCGTCTTCAAGGGCGGCAAGCATGCGCTGGAGGCCCGGCAGAAGTACGGCGCGGCCGGCTACTTCGAGAAGCCCTTCGAGGCCTCCAAGTTGCTGGAGGCGGTGCAGAAGCTGCTGCCCGCGGAGAAGAAGGCCCTCGCTCCCTCTTCGCTGGAGGAAGCCTTCGAGGTGGAGCTGGACATCGACGTCGAGGAGGACGAGGGGCCTCAGGACGCGATGGAGCTCACCGGTCGCATCAAGGTGACGGGCGGGGACAACCTCACCGCCGAAATCCGCGGCGCCAACCTCACCGCCACCCCGCTGCACAAGGTGGCCGCCACCCAGGTGCGCCCGCCGGGGCCGGGCCGGCCGCCGGAGCCGCTCCCCGTGGGCGCCGGTGCTCCGGGCAACCGCCGGGGAGACCTCAAGGACAACCTGCCTTCGCTGATCACCGCCTTCTACCTCTCGCGCGAGACGGGCGAGCTGGGCATCCAGAAGGGCAAGGTGAAGAAGGTCGTCTACTTCGAGCGCGGCACGCCGGTGTTTGCCCTCTCCAACCTGCTGGCGGACCGCTTCGGCCAGTTCCTGGTGCGCGTGGGGAAGATAAAGCCGGACCAGCTCCAGGACGCCACCGCGGTGGCGGCGGCGAGCAACCGGCGCACCGGTGACGTGCTGGTGGAGCGCGGCCTGCTCAAGGACACCGAGCGCCTGTACTACGTGGGTCAGCAGGTGAAGGCCATCATCTACTCGCTCTTCGCGTGGGAGGAGGGCACCTACGTGATGAGCTTCAAGGAGAAGGCCTCCACCGAGTCCATCAAGCTGGACGTCCACCCGGCC
Organism: Archangium sp.; assembly: GCA_003249315.1. Taxonomy (GTDB): domain Bacteria; phylum Myxococcota; class Myxococcia; order Myxococcales; family Myxococcaceae; genus QKJM01. The sequence goes on along the minus strand of QKJM01000073.1, from coordinate 1,777 downwards.
AACCTCATCGTCCGGGGCATCAAGAAGCTCTACAAGCCCGAGCGGCTGAACCGGATGCTCCAGGTCGAGGATCGGCTCATCCCCGCGGTGGCCCCCGCCTACCAGTTGCACGAGGTGGAGCTGGAGCGGTGGGAGGCGGAGCTGCTGCCGAAGATCGACGGCAACCGCACGGTGGCGGAGCTGATGGCATACGCCAACCGCCCCGAGCAGGTCGTCTACGGCTTCCTGGTGGCGATGAGTTCGCTAGGCATCCTCGAGCCGCATCGCTGAGGAGGCCGCGGCCCGCTAGAGGCGGGTGGCGATCCAGAAGACGCCGAGCGCCGCGGAGCCCAGGGCCACCACGCGTTGAACCTGCTCGGCCAGCCGGGTGCCCAGGCGGGAGAGGCCCTCGGCGAAGAGCAGGCCCACCGCACCCATGCCGAGCAGGATGCCGAGGGCGAAGCCCGGGAGGTACGTCCAGCCGGAGGTGGCCAGGCTGCCACCCACCAGCAGCGGGGGCAGGGCGAGCAGCAGCGAGCGCACGCCGCTGACGGCCATCAGGGCCCCGGCGGCGGTGGTGACGTGCTCGTGGTGGTGGGAGTGGGGCTCCTGGGTGTGGCCGGGCAGGTGCGGGTGGCCGTGGCGCAGCGTGTTGGGGAAGAGGAGCGCGGCGACGGCCAGCGCCACCAACACGGCGCCGCCGAGGATTTCGGCCCAGCGCTCGAAGGTCTCCGACAGGCCCACGCCCGCGAGGAGGCAGACGGTGGCCACTCCTCCGAGCACCGCCGCGTGGCCGATGGCGAAGCGCAGCGCCACGAGGAAGGCGGCCCGGCGGCGGGAGGGGCCCAGGGTGCCGAGCGTGGCCATGGCGGCACAGTGGTCCGGCCCCACCGCGTGGAGCATGCCCTGGCCGAGTCCGAGGAGGAATGCGAGGAAGAGGGGCGACACGATGCGGCACACCCTAGCCCCCCTTCACCCCCGAGGCCAGGGGAGACACGGCCGCCTCCTCCCGCCCTCTCCCCGGGAGTCTTCGGGAGCACGTGGCCGGTGCCGGACCTGACCGCAAAAGTCGGGCTTGCGACGGCGCGTGGATGGATTAATCAGAACCGTATGCCCATTCCCCAGACAGGCGACCAGGCGCCCGACTTCCTGCTCCAGGACCAGAGCGGCAACGACGTGAAGCTCTCGCGACTCCGCGGCCAGCACGTCGTCCTCTATTTCTATCCGAAGGACGACACCCCGGGGTGTACGCGGGAGGCGTGCGACTTCCGGGACGAGTACTCGGCCTTGCAGCGGGCCGGGGCCGTGGTGTTGGGGGTGTCGCCCGACAGCGCCACCCGCCACCAGAAGTTCGCCGCGAAGTATGAGCTGCCCTTCCCGCTGCTCGCGGACACCGAGCACCAGGTGGCCGAGGCCTACGGCGCCTGGGGCGAGAAGTCGCTCTACGGCCGCAAGTTCCTGGGAATCACCCGCACCACCTTCCTCATCGACCCCAAGGGCAAGGTGGCCCGCGTGTGGCCGAAGGTGAAGGTGCAGGGCCACGTGGGGGAGGTGTTGTCGGCCCTCCAGGGCGGCGAGCCCGCGGACGAGGCGCCCGCGCCCGCGAAGAAGGCGGCCCCGCGCAAGGTGGCGAAGAAGGCCGCCGCGCCCGCGAAGAAGGCCGTGGCGAAGAAGGCCGCCGTGCCCGCGAAGAAGGCCGTGGCGAAGAAGGCGGCGGTGAAGAAGAGCCCTGCCCGTCGCTAGCCCGGAGTACGGGGGTCCTCCCTCCCGGCCGCAGGACAGGCGGGCGAGCAGCCCC
>QKJM01000248.1 GCA_003249315.1 Archangium sp. | reverse complement strand
AACCTGGAGGCGGAGCTGCGCTACCTGGCCAACGCCACCCTGGTGGCGGAGGTGGAGGATCCGGGAGACCTGGATGCCGTCCGCCGGGTGGGCGAGATGGCGCGGGACTACCTGCTGCTGGGGCTGGAGCACCTCACCGGAGGAGACGCGACGCGGGCCGCGGAGGTGGTGCGAGACACGCACCTCAAGCGTGTCTTCCAGGTGGGCTTCTCCCTGACGCTGGGGCTGAAGTTCCGCGCGGATCGGCTGATGAAGCAGCCGCTAGCGCGGGTGGAGGACACGCCGCTCGTCTTCTCGGAGGAGGCGGCGGCCCTGGAGGCGTTGCGGCGCAGGCGGCCGAAGCGGGCGCTGAGGGTGCCCGGGGCGGAGCCGGTGGCCTTCCGCTCGCGGCGGGAGCTGGCCGCCAGCGAGTCGCTGCTGGCGAGGGCGGAGGCGCAGGTGTCGCTGCTGGGCGCGCTGCTGGGAGGCACCGAGGAGCGAGCGAAGGAGCTGCTGGCCCGCTTCGGCGTGGAGCCGCGAGTGCTGGGAGTGGAGCGCCTCTTCGCCGCGCTGGTGGCCCTCTCCCTGCTGGAGGGGAAGGTGGAGCCTCGGCCGGTGCCTCGGGAGTACGGCCCGCGACTGGGGGAGCGCCTCTTCGAGGGCACTCCGGAGGCCCCGCGCCTGCGCTCGGAGGTGGCGGGTCAGGTCCTCGCCGTGCTGGAGCCCGTGGTGCCCGAGTCGGCCCGGCCAGAGCTGCGCCGGCTGGTGGAGGCCACGCTCTCCCGTCTGCTGGACGAGCTGGCGTCTCCTTTCCTCCAGGAGGGAGCGCTGGAGCCCATCCTGTCCGTCCTGCTTCCCATGGAGGGCGAGCCCCCCGCCCCGGAACCGTAATTCTTCCAGTCCTCCCTCTGGCATGTCGCCTGCTTCCGCAAGGAAGTGTCCCGGTTTCGTGTATTGCGGGACTCGGGTGGCAGGGAGGATGGAATGGAGGTGGGGGACAGGGCCGGGCGCCGCGACGCGGCGGCGTTCTCCTCGCTGACGGTCTTCGCGGCGCTGATGTACATGGTGCCGCAGGCGTGGATACCCGCGCTGGAGCCGTTGCGGCTGGCGCTCCTCACCTCGGGGTTGGCGGCGGGGTTGATGGTGCTGCGGCGACTGGGGCGGGTGGAGCCGCTGTCCTTTGATGGGGTGCGAGGCGTGGCGGCGCTGGCCTTCGCGGGCCTGGCGTTGGCTTCGATGGCCTGGTCGGTCCACCCCGAGGTGACGCGCTTCACCGCCACCGAGCTGCTGAAGCTGACGGCCATCTACCTGACGCTGGTGAACGTGGTGACGACGCCACGTCGGCTGGCGGTGGTGTGCGGGGCGCTGGTGGCGGGCTCGCTGGTGACGAGCCATGGCGTGATCGACTGGTACTTCACCGGGGAGGACATGGTGGAGGGTTACCGGGCGCGCTGGGTGGAGGTGTACGCGGATCCGAACCGGGCGGCGATGAGCCTGGCGCTGGTGGTGCCGCTGGCGGTGGCCTTCCTGGCGCGCAGGGGGAGCGGCGGGTGGTGGCGGACGGTGTGCGCGGTGGCGGGGGTGCTGGCGGTGGTGGCCATCGTCTTCACCTACTCGCGCGGCGGCTTCCTCGGGCTGTCAGTGGCCATGGCGATGTGGGCGCTGCACGAGAGGCGGAGGATGCGGGCGGTGCTGGTGGGGACGCTCTTCGTGCTGGGGCTGGCGCTCTTCGCGCCGGAGAGCTTCTGGCAGCGCAACGAGACGGTGGCCACCTTCCACGAGGACGCCTCGGCGATGGGGCGCGTGCATGCGTGGCAGGTGGCGTCGCGCATCAACCTGGACAGGCCGCTGCTGGGGGTGGGGGCGGGGACCTTCATCTTCGCCTGGCCGCTGTACGCGCCGCCGGAGGCCTCGCGCGCGTACGTGGCGCACAACGTCTTTCTCGAGGTGCTCGGGGAGCTGGGCTGGGTGGGGCTGCTCTTCTTCCTGGTGTTCTCCAGCGGGGCGATGGGCGGTGCTTTCGCGGCCTCGAGGGACGAAGGGGTGGGGTGGCTGGCGCGAGGGCTGGCGGCGGCCCTCGCGGGCTACCTCGTGTGCAGCCTCTTCTCGGGCTACGTCCTCTCCACGCATCTGTACGTGCTGCTGGGCCTGGCGGCGAGCGCGGAGCGGGTGGCCCGGGCCGCCGAGGCGCGGCAGGGGGCGCGGACGGAGACGGATCGGGAACGGCGGACGGAAGGATGGGAGGGTTCCAACCATGCGGCATGAGGCGGACGGGAAGGAGGAGGCGCCATTGGGCCTGGTGCAGTTCCTCAAGTCCTTCCACATTGGAGGCACCGAGGTGCAGGTGCTGGAACTGCTGAGGGAGCTGCCCTCGAACTACCGCGTGCGGGTGGGGGTGCTGGAGGATGCGGGGCCGCTGCGGGAGAAGGTGGGGGAGCTGGGCCACGTGCCGGAGGTGTTTCCGCTGAGGGGCTCGCTGGTGCGGGCCAGCTCGGCGCGGCAGGTGATGAGGCTGGCGCGCTGGCTATGGCGGCAGCGAGTGGAGCTGGTGCATACGCACGACTTCTACTCGACGATGCTGGTGGTGCCCGCGGCGAGGCTGGTGGGGGTGAAGGTGGTGGTGGGCCGGTTGGATCTGGCGCACTGGCATGGCGGGACGAGGCGGGCGGTGCTGGCGGTCCTCACGCGAATGGCGGACCACGTCGTGGTCAACGCGCAGGCCATCCGTCGGATGCTGGTGGAGGAGGAGGGGCTGCCGGTGGAGCGGGTGTCCGTCATCCCCAACGGGTTGGATGTGGGCCGCTTCGACGCGAGGGCGCGCATGGGGCTGGAGGCACCGCTGCCGGACACGCGGGGCGCGCCGGTGGTGATGCATGTGGCGAACATGAACCACCCGGTGAAGCGGCAGGAGGACTTGCTGCACGCGCTCGCGCTGCTGCGGAGCGAGGGGTATGTGCTGCATGCCTTCCTGGTGGGAGACGGCCCGAGGCGGTCGGAGCTGGAGCGGAGGGCGGCGAGACTGGGGATGGCGGACAGGGTTCACTTCCTCCGTCACCGGAGGGATGTGCCGGCGGTGTACGCGCGGGCGGACTTCGGCGTGCTGTGCTCCACGGCGGAGGGCCTGTCCAACGCGGTGATGGAGGGGATGGCGGCGGGCAGGCCCATGGTGGTGACGGCGGTGGGCGGCAACCCGGAGTTGGT
>QKJM01000930.1 GCA_003249315.1 Archangium sp. | reverse complement strand
GTTGACAGCCTGGACTCTTTCCAGGCGGAGAGCCGCCTCTATTGGGCGCGCCGCTGTGCCACGACGATGCATGTCATCAACCCCAACCAGGGGATCGATACGGGCATCCCCTCGAGCAATGGCGCCGGCAATCTCATTGACTACGCCGAGGACAGCACGGTCTCGAACTGGTCCGGACAGAACCGTTACACCGGCCAGAGCGACGCCTTCGAGATCAACAGCTCCCTCGTCGACAAGCTCTACCTCTATGGCGGCACCAACCAGTACACGGATGGCGCGGGCTTCAAGTTCTGGAGTCGTGATGCGAGCCGGAAGCGGGCCCGGCCCCTCTACCCCACCTTCGGTTCGCAATACGACCTCTACAGCGCCAGCAACATCCAGCTCTTCCCCCACCCCTCGCTGACCAACTGCCAGCTCTATCTGGATCCCAACGGCACCCAGCCGGCCACGGGCTACAGCTTCTACATCAACGGCTACTGCGAGGCCTCCTGCTACGCTCCGGAGCAGCAGGTGCTCTTCTCTGACGGCTACAGCCCCATCGTCGACGCGGTCGGCTCCCTCCGCGAGGACATGGTGACCCTCACGCCAGACTCCACGCTCGATGACATCGAGCTCCAGCAGAACCGCACCTACAGCTACACCGCCGAGTTCCGCGACAGCGAGCACCCGCTGATCGAACTCCGCACCGCCTCCGGCGGCCTGCTGCGCGTCACCACCGAGCACCCCATCGTCAATGGCAATGGTCGCATGGTGCAGGCGAAGACGCTGAAGGAGGGGGATGTCCTGTTGAAGGTGGATGGCACTCCGGACCCCATCGTCAGCGTCCAGAAGACCACCCACTTCGGCAAGGTCTACAACCTGCGCCCCGTCACCAGCGATCTCGTCTCGAACATCATCGTGGCCGAGGGCTACCTCGTGGGCTCCTCCACCTACCAGAATGACGACATCGGCTACATCAACCGCATCATCCTGTACCGCAACGGCATCTCCTCCGCGCTCATCCCCTGAGACACCAGACGCCTCGTTGACGGCGCGCCAGCGGTCATCCTCGACAGAGCCCTGACGGCGTATGGATATACGCCCTCGGGGCTCTGTTCGAGCCATCTCGCGAAAGACCTCTCGCCCACCGCCGAGGTCCGCCGAGGGATTGGGACATGTCACTCCGCTTCTCTTTCTGGTTTTTGTTTTCTTGTTTCTTCGATGTCGGAGTTGACAGGTTTTTGAAGTTCCTGAACATTGGGAATGCCCTTGCGGTTGGTATATGACCTGCCCTGGCTGACATCGTCAAAGGGCACAGGAGGGCGCATCGTCTTGAGTACGGACAGCGCTCTTCATGAAAAGCCTCGGCACTAAACAAAGAAAGACGGAGGCCTCGATGAAGTTCCATGGCGTCATGACCACAGCCCTCTTTTCCATGGCCCTCTCGGTCGTGGGGTGTGGTGAAGCGGCGAACCCCAGCGATGCGACGGACATTCCGAGTGAAGTAGCGAGCAGGCTCATGAGCGAGCCCACGGAGATGGGTGACGGCGAAATGGGCACCCTGAGCGCGATGACCCTGGCGACGTTCCAGTCCCTCGCGGCGGGGAGTGATGCCGCTGGGCGTTGCGTGAGCGGCAATACCGTCTCCTACTGCAACGGCGAGCTCGATTACGCCTACAACATCGGCCTCATCACCCTGGAGGCCTACAACTGGGGGCGCGCCAACGGGTACTACCCGGTCATCGACCGCAACAACGTCATCCAGGCGGTCTGCAAGTGCGGCTGCTTCGAGTCCAATACGCTCATCCTGACGGAGGGCGCGGACGGCTCCCCGGTCTGGCTCAAGGCGAAGGACATCATGACCGACATGAGCCTCTTCTCGCTCGATGAGGCCTCCGCGCTGAGCCAGCCCGTGATGAGCATGAAGCCCATCAAGGCGCGCACGCACGGCGAGGAGGGTCCTGCCCTCTACGTCTTCAAGCTGGACAACGGGCGCAAGCTCAAGGTGACGCAGAACCACGGCATGCTGCTGAGCGATGGGCGGGTCGTCGAGGCCCGTACGCTCGACGTCGGCGCCGAGTTCGTGGACCTCGAGGGGAAGATCGTCCGGGTGGTTGACCTGGACTTCAAGTTCACCAAGGGCGAGGTGTACAACTTCGAGGTCGATGCCGCTGACGACTCGGGTCACATCATCGCGGCCGAGGGCGTGCTGGTGGGCGATCTCGCCTGGCAGAACCAGCTCTCCAAGGAGATCGGTTCCATCGTCGTCCGCAAGTAGTCAAGGCTGATCTCGGCTGCCGGCGAGCGTGACACCCTCCACGTGTCGCGTCGTCGGCAGCCCGTTCTTCACCGAGGTTTCCCATGGCACCAGGCAAGAGGCAGCGGCTCGGCATTCTGCTGGCGGTGGTCGCGTCAGCGCTCCTCCTCGGCATCGCACTGACGTGGCGGTCGGAGCGTCCGGATGCCGCCGCCGGACTGTCTTCCTCCTCCGGGCTCGCACGGGAGCAAGCGGGGGCTCCAGGGGACGCGAGGCACGTGGCCGCGCCCGAGGATTCGGAGCAGGCGGGGCTGAACGACCCTGCCCTGGGAGACGGTTCTCCAGTCCCCGCTGGAGAGCGGACACCGCTCATCCCGGAACAGGCGTTCGCTCGCCTGAATGAGGGGGTTGCCGGGCTCGTCCAACAGCGACTGGAAAAGATACCGAATCCCGTCGTGCCGGGAAGTGTGGGTGGATTCTCCCAGGAGTCGCTGGAGAAGGCCCTGGGGAGCTATCGCGAGATGTTGGCCTATCAGGGGCTGTACAACCAGAAAGTCGAGCGCGCGCGTCTCATGGACGAGCTCCTCGCGAGCCCGGATGGCACGGGTATCGCCGAGAAGACGCTGACGGACTTCGCCTTCACGAAGGAGGCGTTCGGTGAGCTCCAGGCGGAGGCCCGCTACTTCTCCATCGAGGTGCTGAAGAAGGCCGCGCGCCAGGGAAATGATGAGCCGCTCATGCGCACCGCCAGCCGCCTCGCCGGGCAGCTCTCCCTCCTCGGCGAGAGCTCCGAGGACTTCAAGCGAGGCCGCGGCGAGGACCTCTATGATCTGATCGCCGCGTACATCGAAGTAGTGGGAGTGGAATCCCTGGCCACCGCGGACGCGAAGGCCTTCCAGCGGCTGGGTTACTCGCCAGGGCTTCCTCCTCAAATCAAGAAGACCTACGACGACGCTCTGTTCTTCCGCCTCAATGTCAGGTTCGGTCGCACGCGGGCCGTCGCAATCACCTCCTCACTCCTGGATTGGTAGAATTCATGTTCCGTTCGCGCTTCGTGGGTCTCCTGGTTCCGCTCCTTGGTCTCATCGGGTGCGGTGGTGGGGTTGACCCTTCCCCCTTGAAGTCCAAGGTGTCTGGTCAGCTTCCGACGAGCGATGACGCCGCCTGTCTTCCTCAGAAGATTGACGATGCACTCCTGGCCCTCGAGAGCTACAAGAGCACCTGCTCCGTGACGCCGACGGACCCTCTCTGTCAACCACAGGCCTTTGGCTACGACCCCAACCAGTTCAATATGAGCCCCAGCACGGGCGAGGCCATATTGATCGTGGACGAGTTCTCGAAGCTGCCTCTGCGCGCCCTCCGGTACAAGAATCGTATCAAGGGATTCTTCCGGACCCAGAAAGGCGGAACCATCGGCCCGGCGGCGCACCAGTGGAACATCCCGGCAACGCTCTTCAATGTGCTCAGCAGCTTCAACACCGCTGACCTCATCGCCGCGGAGTCCCTCAGGGAGCTGGCGGCCCCCCTCAACGAGAGCTTTGGCTACCTGAACTACGAGAACATCGGGCACGGGAGCACCGTGTTCTCTCTGCTCATCGAGGCCAACCCTCGCCAGCCCATCGTGCTGCTGGACCGGCCGATGCTGTCGAGCGTGGCGCCCCTGGATTTCTGCGAGACGACCCCCGAGAGCCACGAACGCCTGCGCGCGGCGTCCGCGCGGGTGGCCAGCGAGCTGAGACGTATCATGTTCCTGAACGACGTTCGCTTCGTGAACGTGAGCTTTGGAGAGACGCTGGCGACGATCCGCTCCAGTTGGGTGGGAAACTGCGTGGGAGAGGTGCCCTCGGATGAAATCCTGCGCCAGAAGCTCATGGCGTATCAGCCCATCATGGATGCGCTCTTCAATACGTCAGGGGTCTTCGGCGCGCAGGCCGCCATCAGCGCCTCGAACCCCCAGGACTTCCCCTATGACTACCCGTCCGCGGAATACCCGAACCGCATTCTCGCGGGCTACTTCACCTCGCTCGACTCCGGGCTTGACGAGCAAGGGAGGGGAGACTCCAGCGCCCTCTCCGGGTGGCCCCAGCGGGCCAATGTCGATGTCTACCTGAACAGCGGAGTCCTTCCTCAGCGCCCCTTCCCGTACAACCAGACACCTCTGCTGCAGGTGGATGGGTTTGGCGTGGACATCTTCCCCGTCAGCTACACGATGACATCCTGGATCGCCCCGCTGGCGCTCTCGCGCTTCATCAATGTCCGCTATTCGAGATTTGGGGACAGGGAGACGATGGATGACGAGCTGATCGCGGAGATTCGCGCTTGGATGGTGCCCCAGAGCTGTGATTGGGGCAGTGCGTGTGTCTACCAGGATCCGCTGCGCCACGGGCAGATGGAGGCCGTGCGCCTCGGCTACAGGAGCCTCGAATTCCTGGAGCCCTTCGCGTTGGAGGGTGAAGCCCGAGGGGCTGCGTCTCCAGAGTGGCGGGGTGTCCAGAGCCTCGAGAGCCAGTGGGTAGGGACCGACGCTCGGTAGGGGCGGGAGCGCTCGCGCGAACATGCGCCCGACGGTGACGGGAGTGGAGGCCCTGGAGGGGGCCCCGGCTCGCCGTTTCCCGGGGCGCGTGCAGGCGGGGTACGCTGCGTCTCCACCATGCCATCTGCCCCTGCGAAGGCTCCCCTCCTGGAGCGTGCGGCCCCGGCGCGCGCGCTGATCTCCCGGCTGTTGGACAACCTGGAGCGCGTCATCCGCGGCAAGCGGGAGGCGCTGGAGTTGGTGCTGTGCTCGGTGGCGGCGGGGGGCCACGTGCTGCTGGAGGACGTGCCGGGCACGGGGAAGACGACGCTGGCCAAGGCGCTCGCGCTGAGCATCGGCGGCACCTTCAAGCGGGTGCAGTTCACGCCGGACCTGCTCCCCACGGACATCGTCGGCTCCTCCATCTTCAACCCCCAGGACGGCGGCTTCCACTTCCGACAGGGGCCGCTGTTCGCCAACGTGCTGATCGCCGACGAAATCAACCGGGCGTCTCCGAGGACGCAGTCCGCGCTGCTGGAGGGGCTGAGCGAGGGGCAGGTGACGGTGGACGGACAGACGCACGTGCTGGCGCCGCCCTTCCTCTGCATCGCCACGCAGAACCCGGTGGAGTTCCACGGGACGTACCCGCTGCCGGAGGCCTCGCTGGACCGGTTCGCCGTGCAGCTCTCGCTGGGGTACCCGCCGGACGACGAGGAGCGGGCGCTGCTGGTGACGCGCTCGGGGGCGCCGCCGAGGGTGGAGGCGGTGTGTGGGGTGGAGGAGGTGGAGGGGCTACAGCGGCGGGTGGAGGAGGTGGTGCTGGAGGAGTCGGTGGCGGACTACCTGCTGCGAATCGTGAAGGCGACGCGGGAGCACGCCAGCATCCGCCTGGGCGTCTCGACGCGAGGGGCGCTGCTCTTCGGGAGGATGGCGCGGGCGCGGGCGCTGATGCAGGGGCGGGACTACGTGCTGCCGGAGGACCTGAAGGCGCTGGCGGTGCCTGTGCTGGCCCACCGCCTGGTGCTGGACACGCGGGCCCGCTACGCCGGCGCGGACAAGCGGGCGCTGATGAAGGAACTCACCGGAACCGTGCCCGTGCCGCGGTGACCTTCCCAGACCCCCTTCCGCGCACGCTCTCCATGTGCGGCACGGTTGACACTTCAAGGCTGAACGGGTTAAGCATCTGTTGCGGTTTTGACCTGATTTGCAGTCAAGTCGTAGTCAATCCCACAGGGGGAATCAAACGATGAAGAACAAGCCTTCGTGGTTGGCGGGCCGTTGGCGTCCGCTGACGGCGCTGACTCTGGGCAGTACCCTCGCGGCGATGGTGCCGGCGCTGGCGGCGTCGGATCAGCCGCAGGTCCCCGAGGCGGCGCGGAAGCCGGTCTCGGACGTACGCTCCGCTGATGAGCTGCTGTTGCCGGACCCGAGGGGTCGGCAGCCGGCGCGGCTGGAGGAGTCCGCGGTGGACGCGGAGGACGCCCCGGGCAAGGCGATCGCGGCCTCCCAGCGTCGTTCCTCGGTGGTGACGGGCGCGGGGATGGTGCTGCACCGTACCGAGCGTCCGGTGCATTCGCTGCGCACGGTACACGTGCCCAGCTCCTCGCTCGAGCTCTACACCTGGGAGGAGGAGCAGGAGGACGGCAGCCGTCAGTCCTTCTACGCCTACAGCCGGGGCGGGGTGGTGCCGGTGGGTCGGGTGCGGCCCACGAGCTACGCGGTGCGCCTGCGTGGTGCGCAGTTCGATCCGCTCCGCGAGAAGGGGCCGCAGGTGAAGAGCGAGCTGGCGGCGGGGCCGGACAACCACCTGCAGCTCGTGCAGTTCCTGGGCACGCCGATGCCCGAGTTCCGTGAGGCCATCGAGGGGCTGGGCGGCAAGGTGCTGCGCTTCCTCTCGGACCACACCTACCTGGTGGAGATGGAGCCGTCCACGCGGGCGAAGGTGGCGAAGCTCCCGTACGTGCGGTGGATGGGAGCCTACCACCCCGAGTTCCGGCTGGAGCGCGAGCTGCGTGACGGCCTCACGGGCGCCGGGGCGCGGCTGCCGGCGCAGCGCTACTCCATCATGCTGGGCGAGCGTGGCGCCGCGCGGCAGAACCAGCTCGCCGGGCTGGTGCGGAGCCTGGGCGGCACGGTGGACCTGGTGGAGCCGGGTGGCCTGCGCATCGAGGCGACGCTCACCGAGCAGCAGCTCATGCGGGTGGCGCACGCCAACGAGGTGCAGTTCATCGATCGCTGGGGTGGCCCCGGCGAGACGGACATGAACAACGTGCGCGAGGTGAGCGGCGCCACCTACCTGCAGAACCTGCTGGGCTGGACGGGCCAGGGGGTGCGCGGAGAAATCTTCGACACCGAGCTGCTCACCACGCACCAGGAGTGGCCCCGGTCGCCCATCATCCACAGCACGGGCACCTCGGGCACCAGCTACCACGGCACGAGCTGCTACAGTAACAACTTCGCCCAGGGTGTGAGCGCGGACGCGCGCGGCATCATTCCCGATGGCCAGGGCATCTTCTTCCGCTACAGCGAGTCCACGCAGTTCGGCGGAACCAAGTCGCGCTACGACATCAACAGCGAGCTGACGGACCCCGCGGGCCCGTACCGCGCGGTGTTCCAGACCTCGAGCGTGGGCAGCGCGCGAGTGCTCGACTACACCACCCTCTCGGCCGAGGTGGATGACTACCTCTTCCTCCACCCCATCCTCAGCACGCAGTCGCAGAGCAACGCGGGCACGAGGTACTCGCGTCCCCAGGCCTGGGCGAAGAACATCGTCTCGGTGGGGGCGATGTACCACTACGGCAACGCCGACCGCACCGATGACCACTGGGGCTCGGGCGCGAGCATCGGCCCGGCGACGGATGGTCGCATCAAGCCGGACCTGTCCTTCTACTACGACGGTATCCACTCGGCGACGGGGACGGGCACCGCCAACTACACCAGCTTCGGTGGAACGAGCTCGGCCACGCCGCAGACGGCGGGTCTCTTCGGCCTGCTGTTCCAGATGTGGCACGAGGGCGTGTGGGCCGGCCACGGCGGCAAGGCGGACGTCTTCGAGAGCCGTCCGCAGATGGCCACGGCCAAGGCGTTGATGATCAACAACGCGCACCGCTACGACTGGACGCTGGGTGGCTCCAACGGCGACCTGGACCGGGCGAAGCAGGGCTGGGGCACGTCGGACATCAAGCGCCTGCTCCAGCGCGCGCCGATGACCAGCGTCATCGACGAGACGGACGCCGTCACTCCGGGGAGCTACCGGTACTACTACGTGGACGTCCCCGCCGGGCAGACCGAGCTGAACGTCACCATGGCCTACACGGACCCCATGGGCACGGTGGGTGCGGCGGAGACGCGCGTCAACGACCTGTCGCTGAAGGTGATTGCGCCCTCGGGCACCATCTACTGGGGCAACAACGGGCTGAACGCGGGCAACTGGTCGACGTCCGGTGGCACCTCCAACACGGTGGACACGGTGGAGAACGTGTTCCTGAAGAACCCCGCGGCCGGTCTGTGGCGGGTGGAGGTGTGGGGTGACGAAATCGTCCAGGACGCGCGCCCGGAGACGAGCGCCACGGATGCGGACTTCGGCCTGGTGGTGAGCGGTGGCCTCATCCGCAAGTACAACTCCGAGGCCCAGCTCCCGTCCTTCTCCAGCACCTTCAGCAGCGCGAGCCTGTCGCGCGGCTACTGGTTCACCGCGCCGACGGACTTCGTCATCACCGGGCTGCAGGTGCCCAACGAGGCGGGGCATGCGCTGCAGAACCTCGAGGTGGTGCGCTTCAACGCCGGGGTGACGCCTCCGGCCTACGCCAGCACCACCAATGCCTTCACCTCGCTGTTCCGCGCGGTGGGCGTGTCCTCCAGCTCGGTGATCTCCACGCGGATTCCCGTCTACGCGGGGGACGTGATTGGCATCCTCGGTGCCACGGGTGACGCCACGGTGATGAACAGCTCCTACGGCTCCGGACCGTTCACCAGCAGCATCTTCGGTCAGCCGGTGACGCTGCAGCGGATGGGGATGCAGTACAACCTGGCCTCCTCGGCGGCCAAGGAGCTGTGGAGCGCTTCGGGCAGCATCGGTCGCGTGCGCATGCTCTATGGCCCGCTCAACGAGACGCCGCTGTCGACCTACACCAACACCTACAGCGCGAACACCACGCGTGGCTACTGGTTCACCGCGCCGACGAGCTTCATCATCACGGGGCTTCAGGTGCCCAACGAGGCGGGCCATGCGCTGCAGAACGTGCAGGTGGTGCGCTTCAACGCCGGTGTGACGCCGCCTGCCTTCAGCAGCACCACCAACTCCTTCACCTCGCTGTACCGCGGGGTGGGCAAGCCGTCGGACGAGGTGCTTCGCACCTTCATCTCCGTCAGCGCGGGGGATGTGATTGGAATCCTCGGGGCCACGGGTGACTCCACCATCATGCACAGCTCCTACGGGGCCGGGCCCTTCACGAGCCTGATTCGCAACCAGCAGGTGACGTTGCAGCGGATGGGGATGCAGTACAACCTGGCCACCACGTCGGCCAAGGAGCTGTGGACCGAGAACAGCAGCATCGGTCGGGTGACGCTGTTCTACTCCAACCCGTGACCGAAGGGCCCGTCTCGCTCCGGCTCGACTCCCGGGCCGGGGCTTGACGGGCCCTCCCCTCTGCCTCGGAGGGCGCCTGTCAGGTGCCGAGGACTTCCTGGAGCAGGGCGGCCGAGAGCGTCAGCCCCTGCTTCCGGAGGGTCTCAAGGACCTCGGTGGGCGTCTGGGGCGGATTCTTCAAGCAGGCGGCCTGCTCCCGGATGACCCTGGCCACCCTGGGCTCATCCAGGTCGAGAAGGTCTCGAACGAAGTCGTCCGGGTGCTGGGCCTCCATCCCGTAGTGGGCGAGCACCTGCTCGGGAAAGTCCTTGAGGTTCGACGTCACGATGACCTGGGCGCCACACCGGATGGCTGCCGCGACGACGTGACGATCATCCGGGTCTGGCAGGCCGGTGATTCCCTCGATGAGCTCCTCATGGCCGTTCACCTGGACGTCCAGGATGGCCTGCTCCAGGAGCTCTCGGCTTCTTGCGAGCTGCCCGGGGCTCAGGTTCGGCCGTTGTCTCGAGATGCTGCGGAAGCACTCGTCCAGAATCTGCTGACTCCACTTCACCTGGCAGAGGCCCGTGCGTCCCAGTCGGACGAGCAGGTCCCTGAGCGGTGCCGGGTGGAGGACACAGGCGTCGTAGACGACGATGAAGGGCATCCCCCCACACGGTGTCACGTCATGCCTGTCCGGTCAACCTCTCAAGTCGGTAGGGCTCCGTGGTCCTTGAAAGGTGCATCGGGGCGAGCATATGGACGGGAGGGTTGCGCCCGCTGCGAATATTGCGAATATTGCGTTCATGGCTGGAGTGGAAGTCCGCGGCGGCGGGAGAAGCGTTCGCCAGGAGGCGATGATGAGTGCCGTGCTGAACCTCAGTGAGGTGGTTCGTCCGAGTGAAGCCGAGGCTCGGCAGGCCGCGCATGCTGCTCGCGCGCTGGCTCCATTTCTGGGTCGTTCGAAGCGGCGCTCACCCGAAATCACCGTTCGTCCGGAGGGAGGGGGAGCAGCCGAGCAGGAGTCAATCTCCGTTCCACGGGAGGCCTTCGAGCTGTTCCTGAAGATTCTGGAGCAGATGGCGTTGGGCAACGCGGTCACGGTCGTGCCCATTCACGCCGAGCTGACGACCCAGGAGGCCGCCAACCTGCTGAACGTGTCGCGCCCCTTCCTCATCGGGCTGCTCGACCAGGGGAAGATTCCGTTCCACAAGGTGGGCACGCACCGGCGCATTCGTTTCAAGGACCTGCTCGAGTACAAGCGCCAGGAGGAGCAGCGCCAGGAGCAGGTGCTGGACGAGCTGGCCGCCGAGGCCCAGAAGCTCGATCTCGGTTACTGAGTTCGCTCCATGGCTCGTCGTCGTCGCTACTCCTTCCTGATGCCGCCCGAGGAGCACGGCTTCATCCGTGTCCTCATGGACTGGTACAGCGGGCTGCTCACGCCGGTGGGCAGGGTGGTGCTGTGGGGAGTGGTGGCCTCGGCGGTGCTGCTGCTCGGAGGGCTGGCGGCGCCGCTGGTCCTCTTCTTCTCTTTTTCGGTGAGCGCGCTGGGGGCGGCGCTGGTGGTGGGCCTGCCCTTCCGGCCGCGCGTCTCGCTGGTGCGCCTGCTGCCGCCCCCGGTGTCCGCGGGGGACACGCTCACCTACCGTGTCCAGGTGCGCAACACCGGTCGGCGCATCGTCCGGCGTGTGGTGGTGCAGGAGCGCGATCTGCCCCCCGAGCTCCGGGCCGTGGGCGAGCCCCCCATGGTGGATGTCCTGGCGCCGGGCGAGAGCGCCGAGGTGACGCTGCGGCTGCGGTGTACCACGCGTGGCGCCTATGAGCTGGGCGCGCTGCAGGCCGCGAGCTTGTTCCCTTCGGGGCTGGTGAAGTGGCCGAGGCGCTCGAGGGGGAAGCAGCGGCTGCTGGTGTACCCGCGCTTCACGCCGCTGGAGGGCTTCGAGGTGCCGCACGGGCGCAACTACCAGCCCGGAGGCATCGCGGTGGCCTCGCAGGTGGGGGATTCCACCGAGTTCTTCGGCACGCGCGAGTGGAGCGAGGGGGATCGGACGCGGGACATCCACTGGCCCTCGTTCGCGCGGACCGGCCGGCTGGTGGTGAAGGAGTTCCAGGAGGAGTACTTCGTCCGGCTGGCGATGGTGCTGGACGTGGCGTCGCGCTCGGCGAAGGAGGACGCGCTGCTGGAGAAGGGCCTGTCGCTGGCAGCGGGCATCGCGGACGCGCTGGCGAGGCAGGAGTACATCATCGACCTGTTCGCGGCGGGCCCCAGCATCTTCCATTTCCAGGCGGGGCGGGCGCTGGCGCACTTCGAGCATATTCTCGAAATCCTCGCCGGGCTGGAGTCGGGGAACCGGCTGGACGTGGAGGCGCTGGAGGCGGCGCTGTTGCCCGAGGCGGCGCAGCTCTCGGCGGTCATCTTCGTGGTGATGGACTGGGAGCCCTCGAGGGCGGCGCTGGTGGAGAAGCTGAAGGCGCACGGGGTGGCGGTGAGGGTGCTCTCGGTGCGGCCGGACAGGAGGCCCACCGGGCTGGCCCCCGAGGAGGTGGTGGAGCTGCCATGAGCGCGTCCGTGAACGTTGCAGTCCCTATC
>QKJM01000718.1 GCA_003249315.1 Archangium sp. | reverse complement strand
CTCCCCAGAGGCGCCCGCTGCGGCCCTGACCAGCGCGGCGCCGGCCGTCTCCGAAACATCCCCGTCCCCAGTGCGACCCGCCGCGCCCATCGTGGATGAAATCCTCGTGGAGAAGCAGGAGGTGTGTTCGGGCGAGGAGAACCTCATCACCGTGCGCGCCCACACCCCTGACGGCAATGACGCGTACCTGCACTACACGGTGGGCAACGGCACCGGCCAGCGCGTGCCCACGCGCGTGTGGATGGAGCCCGATGGCTCGTACGCGTTGCCCACGGTGACGGTCTTCAGCAAGGACAACGTGGCCACCGTCGTGCAGGTGCCGCCCTACGAGGTGAAGCGGTGCGAGCCCGAGCGACTGGTTCACGTCATGTCGCGGCGGCTGCCCAACGCCGAGGACGACTTCGAGTTCTTCGCGAAGCTCGTCGAGCGGCCCGCCATCCCTGGCCAGCCCGAGCGCGCGCCCTTCGTCCCGGTGAAGTACGTGTGGACCTTCGACGACGAGGCGCCCATCACCACCACCGCGCCTTTCATCGCGCATACGCTGTCAGGCAACACGGGCGTCGAGAGCATGTACATCCAGCACCTGGTGCGCGTGGACGTCTTCGACGCCACGGGCCGCAAGGAGACGGGTCGCTCCTCGTTGCAGGTGCTGAACACCTCCTTCGAGAACTTCGACAAGAAGGGCATCGTCACCGTGCTCGCGGTGGGGACGCCGCGCTTCCCCGTGCTGGACGAGGACGGCGTGGTGAGGCAGACCTTTCGCCTCTACCACCGCTTCCGTGGGCCGGTGCGCATCGAGCGGGTGAGCGCCATCCGCGCCTTCATCCCTCGCGGCGACGCGCCCCCGCCTCCGGAGCAGGTGGACCCCGCCACGCTCCCCGTCACCGAGATTCCCGAGGGCCGGGGCGTCGAGGTGCCGGTTTCTCTCGACACGAAGGCCGAGCCGGACGTCTTCTCCCTCACCTACGCGCTCGAGGGGACCAGCGCCGACGGCCACCCCGCGCGCGGTACCTTCTCCATCATGCGGCCTCCTCCCCAGCCCACCCGGGAGAACAGCAACCCGGTGAACGACCCGGTGCTGGTGGCGAAAATCAAGCGCGCGAGAGAGCTGCTGGGGCAGGAGTTCGTCACCGATGAGGACATCTGGCGATTGGAGCGCGAAGGGAAGCTGACGGACCTGAAGGTGGAGCCCCTCGGTCCGGCCCCGGCCTCTGCCTCACCCGCGGGGAGGGAGACGGCACGCCCTCGCACCCGCTGAGGGGCGAGGGGGCGTCAGGCGCGGCTTGCTTCGGGAGCAGACCGCCTTGCTGCTCCGCGGAGTCGCTGCTCTCAGCAGCCCGGCGCGACGTAGTTGGGGTTGGCGGTCCGGCACTCGCCGCCGCCGCCACCACCACCACCACCACCACCACTGCCCCCGCAGCTGTAACCCAACTGCTGGCGGTAGATGCCCGAGGTCGTTCCGTAGGTGTAGACGTGGCCGTCGCACTCGCAGTCCTCACGGCCCACTTCCTGTGTGAGGCTGGAGTCGGTGTACCAGCGACGGGTCCACGTGCTGTCACCCGAGCAGTCCCAGATGAGGGCCTGCTCCGTGTTGTCGAGTGACTCCGGGGCTCCTTCCTCCACGACACCACCGCAACCGCTCATCAACAGGGCGAGGACTCCAGCTTTCGCTACGGTCTTCATGCGCATCGTTGACTTCTCCAGGGTATAGAAGAGGGACTGCTGCGCTCGATATACATTCTTTGTTTTCGTGAATCGAGAAAACGCCTCGACTCGCGCGGTGCGGCTCTGCCATTGCGCTCGGCACGGCGCCGACTATCTTCCGCGCCCGTTCGCAACACACCCGGAGGAAGACACATGAAACTCTACCAGCACCCGTTCTCCAGCGCCTGCTTCAAGGTCCTCGCCCTCGTCAACGAGCTGGGCCTTCCGTGCGAGCTGGTGACGGTGGAGATGCAGAACGGCGCCCACAAGGCGCCCGAGTACCTCGCGATGAACCCGAACGGGAAGGTCCCGACGCTGGACGACGACGGCCTCTACATCTGGGAGTCGAACGCCATCGCCTGCTACCTGGCGGCGAAGAAGCCGGAGGCGGGGCTGCTGCCCACGGACGCGCGCGGGATGGCGCAGGTGCAGCAGTGGCTGCAGTGGCAGGCCACCACCTTCGGGCCGTCCGCGACCGAGGTGATGATGGAGACCTTCTACACGAAGATGTTCGGTCGCGAGAAGGACGAGGCGAAGTATGCGGCGGGCCTGGAGAAGGTGAAGCGCGACCTGGGCGTGATGGAGAAGGCGCTGGCGGGCAAGGAGTACCTGTGTGGCGCGCTCACGGTGGCGGACTTCTGCCGCTCCTCGTCCCTGCTGCTGCGTACGGTGATGGGCGTGGACCTGGAGGCCTTCCCGAACGTGAAGGCCTGGATGGGTCGGATGGAGGCCCGCGAGAGCGTGCGCAAGTCGCTGCCGCCGCTGTAGTCAGCGCTGGCGACTGTCCTCGCGCGTCTCGCGACGGTCCTCACGCAGCTCGCGACGGTCCTCGCGCGTCTCGCGCTTGTCCTCGCGGACCTCCTGCCGGGCGAGCTGCAGCAGTTCCACGATGAGCACCCGCTTGCGCTCCAGGTCCCTCGGGGCCTGGGCGCCGGCGAGCGTCCTCAGCTCCTGGGCGATGCGGTGGCGCGCGGACTGGGAGGCGGCCTCCACCCGGGCATCCCGCTGGTCATCACGGAGGTCTCTCCGGTCGTCGCGGCGGTCTCTCCGGTCATCGGCGAGCGCCAGCGGACGGCCGGTGGCCTTGTCCTGGCGGATTTCGCGGCGATCCGAGCGGAGTTCGCGGGTGTCGCGGCGGACCTCGGCCTTGTCGGAGGCGAGCTCGGCACGGCCCTCGGCGAGCTCCTCGCGCAGCAGGGTGCGCAGGCGGGAGTCCACCTCGGCGAGCCCGGCGGAGTCGTGGCGGGAGCGGGCGGCGTCGAAGCGGGCCAGCACGGCCTCGAGCTCGGCCACGTCCTTTCGGTCATCGCGGATTTCACGACTGTCCTGGCGCAGCTCGCGGCGGTCCTGTGCGCGCTCGGCGCGGTTGCGCGGGGCCTGGGCGCTGGCGGTGGTGCTGGCGAAGAGGAGGGTGGCGACGAGGGCGGAGGTGAGGCGGTTCATGGGGTCGTTCCTTTGAAAAATCCGTCTGTGCCTCC
>QKJM01000884.1 GCA_003249315.1 Archangium sp. | reverse complement strand
GAATGCAGCCCACCAACTCCTCCACCGGAGGTGCCTCCTGGTACTCGCGGTTGATCTCCTGCGCGAGGATCAGCTTTTCCTTCCCGTCCTCCTCCAGCACGAAGGCCGCCGCGCACCCTGCTCGGAACGCGGGGTGGCTCTGGCCCACCGAC
Source organism: Archangium sp. (assembly GCA_003249315.1). Taxonomy (GTDB): domain Bacteria; phylum Myxococcota; class Myxococcia; order Myxococcales; family Myxococcaceae; genus QKJM01. Next base: position 3,030 of record QKJM01000884.1, on the reverse strand, counting down.
CACTCCAGATCATGCGGGTGGTAGTTCCGCCCTCGGATGATGATGACGTCCTTCAGCCGCCCCACCACGAACAGCTCCTCACCCTGCTTGAACGCGAGATCTCCCGTGCGTAGGTACGGCCCCTCTCCCGTGTCCAGCCGGGTCTCGAACGTCTCCCGTGACGCCTCCGCGCGTCCGAGATAGCCACGGGCCACCCCGGGTCCTCGTACCCATACCTCGCCCACCCGATCCGACCCGACTCTCGCACGGGTCTCCGGGTCCACGAGCAGCACCTCGGTGTCGAGCCCCGCCACGCCGCACCCGACCACCGCCGTCGAGCCCGTGCTCCCCTCCGGCACCTCGACCACTCGCCCCTGCTCCAGGGCTTCGTTGTCGATGCTCCGGATGAAGGGCTCGGCGTCGAGGCCGCCACCCGTCACGGCCAGCGTCGCCTCGGCGAGCCCGTAGCACGGATAGAACGCCGTGCGGCGGAAGCCCTGCGCGGCGAAGGCATCATGGAAGCGCGACAGGGTATCCGGGCGGATCGGCTCCGCGCTGAGGTAGGCCTGCCTCCAGCTCCCGAGATCCAGCCCCTCGCGATCCTTCGGCGGAACCTTCCGGATGCACAGCTCGTAGGCGAAGTTCGGTCCGCCCGAGTGTGTCGCCTGGTAACGGGAGATCGCTTCCAGCCACCGGCGCGGCCGACGGATGAAGGCCAACGGCGACATCATCACGCTCAGACAACCGGCGAACACCGGCTCGAGCACGCCGTTGATCAACCCCATGTCGTGGAAGCACGGCAGCCACGTCACCGACACGCTCTGCTCGTCGAGCAGCAGCGGTCCCTGGATGCACTCCAGGTTCGCCATCAGGTTGTCGTGGCCCACCATCACCCCGCGGGGCAGGGTGGTCGAGCCCGACGTGTACTGCAGGAAGGCCAGATCCTCCGGCGTCGGACGGCGACCCGGGGGCGCGTCCGGCACATCCTCTAGCGCGTCGGTGGCGAGGAGCGGCAGGTTGGCGAGCTGCTCGCTCTGCGACAGCCAGGACTCGAGGATCGGCTGTAGCGCCCCCGCCGTCAGCACCGCCGCGGCTCCCGCATCATCGACGATCGCCTGGATGCGCGAGGTCCGCTCGGTGGGCAGCGGAGGGTTCACCGCGATGGGCACCACCCCCGCCGCCAGGCAGCCCAGGAACGCCGCCACGAAGTCGAGCCCCGGCAGATAGAAGAGCAGCACGCGCCGACCCTCCAGCCCCTGGCCCCGAAGCACCCTCGCCACTCGCAGGTGCCTTGCGTGCAGCTCTCCGAAGCTCAGCCTCGCCTCCTCCGTCTCCCCCTCCTCGAGGAAGATGAAGGCGGTCCGCTCGCCTTGGGCCTTCGCCCGGTACTCGAGGACGTCGAGCACCGTCCTGCACTCCTCGGGGAAGGTGCGCTTCGATGGGACGCGGTCGGTCGTGCCACTCATGTCACTTCTCCGGCTTGCGCAGCTTCGCGTAGTTCGCGGTGATGAACTCCGCCAGGGCGTCGATCGACTTGTGCTCGTAGAGGAGCCGGGGATCGATCTCGCAGCCGAGCCAGTTGCCCAGATCACCCGTCAGCGCGACGGCCGCCGTCGAGTCGAGTCCGTAGCGGCCCAGCGGCAGGCGGGTGTTTACCTCCGAGTGGTCGAACTCGAGCATGTCGGCCATGTAGGCCACCAGCCACTGCTTCACGGCCTCGGCGTCGGGGGGACCCGCGGGGGAGGGAGTGGCCTGCGCTTCGGCTTGCTGTGTCGTCATGGATGGATGCTCCTTGTCGAAAGGGCTCACTGCGGGAGGGACGTATTTCTAGAGGCGACGTGCCGCGCCGCGCGCTCGGCCGGGGATTCCTCCATCCCCCAGTCCGTGTCGGGAGTGGCGAGCCGGGCCGAGATGGCGCTCTCGGGAGGACGTTTGATGTTCCGCACCTGTCCAAGCACCTCGAGTGCTCGCAGCACCATCGCCCCCAGATCGATCTGCCACCACTCGAGGCCGAACACCCCCGAGTAGGGAAAGGCGTGGTGGTTCTGGTGCCAGCCCTCCCCGAAGGTCGGCAGCGCGAGCAGCGCGTTGTTAGCGCTCTGGCCCCGGATGCGGAAGGGCCTGCTGCCATGGCTGTGGGCCAGCGAGCCGATGGCGAGGCTGATTTGATAGGCGACGAAGATGCGCACGAAACCGCCCCAGAGCAGGCCCCGGAGCGCGCCTTCGAGGCTCAGGGTCAGCAGCCCTCCGAGCAGCGCCGGGAGCGCCAGTCCAAGCCCGACCCAGACGAAGTACAGGCCGCTCAGACGCCGGAGCTCGGACGAGCGCAGCAGATCCTTCGCGTAGGTGACGGTGTCTGGGATTGCATGGCTGTAGGTCCACCCGATATGGGCATGCCAAATTCCTCGCAGCCCTCGCAGCGGCGTGGAGCCATGGAAGTAGGGGGAGTGCGGATCGCCCGGCGCGTCGGTGAAGCGGTGGTGGGTGCGGTGGTTGGCGACCCAGTAGATGAGCGGCCCCTGACAGGCCATCGAGCCGAAGATCGCCAGCGCGGCCCGGACCCATGGGGCGGCCTCGAACGCGCCGTGCGCGAAGCCGCGATGGAACCCCACGGTGATTCCCACCATGCTCAGCGAATACATCAGGCCGAGCAGCCCCAGCTCCAGCGGGCCAACCCCCCAGCGGCGCGCGAGTACCCCAGCGGCCACCGTGCCCCCCAGGGAGAGGATGATCACCGCCACCGCGTGGAGCTTCTTCGCTTGCTCGAGCCTCATTCTCGCCTCCTCACGTGCGGGGAGAGGACGAGGCCGGTACCTGCCGCGCATCCGGTGGGAGCCCCTTGATCTCCGAGGCGAGCCCGAACATGGAGAAGAGACGGATCAACCCGCCCCCGATATCGCAGTGCCACCACCGAAGCCCTACGTAGGCCGAGCTGGGAAAGGCATGGTGGGTGTTGTGCATGGCGCCTCCGAACGTCGGGAGGACCAGCCATATGTTGTTCGTGCTTCCCTCTCCCGTCTGGTACGGGCGGCTGCCGAAATAGTGGCAGAT
>QKJM01000352.1 GCA_003249315.1 Archangium sp. | reverse complement strand
CTGCCAGCGCCTCCCCCCCCCCCCAAGCCGCCGAGCGCCGTGGCGCTGCGCCCCCTGACGGCCGACGCGTGGGCGAAGAACCGCGGACAGAAGACGCCCCCCAACACCCCCCAACCCAGGGTGGAGGTGAAGAAGGAGAAGAAGCCCGAGAAGCGGCCGGACGGACAGGTGGTGGACGTGGCCCCGGGCAACAAACAGGAAGCCCCGGACGCGAAGTACCTCGCCGAGCACGACAACCGGGTGGAGAAGGAGACGCGCGCGCGCGAACAGACGCCCTTCTACCGCAACGCCATGCCCCAGCGGACGGCTCGCCAGTCGCGGGAGGGCTCGGGGGCGAGCCAGGAGGAGGCCCCTCGGCTGGCCGGCAACCAGGGGCTGGGTTCGGATGACCGCCCCATGCGTGAGGGCAGCCAGAAGCCGGCCTTCGAGGTGCCCGCCGCCCACCGCAAGCAGGAGATCGCCCTGGAGATGGAGCCAGATGCCCCGGGTCCGGGCATGGAGGTGGCCAACCGCACCGAGAGCGAGGAAGTGGTGGGCAACTCCCAGAGGCTGCGCATCCAGCCCGGCCAGGGCGCGGGAGAGGACGAAGGCTCCCAGGGCCGCGTGGGCTCTCCGGGTCTGGCCCGGCTGATGCCCTCGCAGGCAGTGATGGATCGGATCATCGGCGCGGCGCCCAACGATCACCTCTCGGACGCCGAGGAGGGCGAAGGCACCTTCCTCAACACCCGCGAGTGGAAGTACGCCAGCTTCTTCAACCGGGTGAAGCAGAGCGTGGGCACGCACTGGGATCCCAACACGGTGCTGCTCCGGAGGGATCCAACGGGCAACATCTACAGCGGGAGGGATCGCCACACCGTGGTGGAGGTCACCCTGGACGAGCGCGGCCAGTTGGCGGACATCACCCTCGTGAAGAGCTGCGGACTCGATTTCCTGGACCTGGAGGCCATCCAGTCCTTCAAGCGGGCCCAGCCCTTCCCCAATCCGCCGTCGGGCCTGCTGGAGGAGGACTCCCGGGTACGCTTCAAGTTCGGATTCTTCATGGAGATGGGGGGAGGCCCCCGGCTGCGTCTCTTCCGCCAACCCGACTGAGGACCTTCTTCCAGGGGGTGCTCCCAGGCGTCCGGCATTGTAGGGTGCGCCGCGTGGACGCATCCGTGCTCGATCGCAATCGCAAGGTCCGCTTCGTCCTTGCCGCCATCCTCGCCGCCAACTGGGCCGTGGCCGTGGCCAAGCTCGCCTTCGGGCTGATCAGTGACTCCGCGGCGGTGACGGCGGACGGCCTGCACTCCTTCATCGATGGAGGCTCCAACGTGCTGGGGTTGGTGGCCATGTCGGTGGCGTCCCGACCGGCCGACGAGGACCACCCCTATGGGCATGGCAAGTTCGAGGCCCTGGCCTCGCTGGCGATCGGCGCGATGATCGGCATCGCCATGCTGGAGCTGGGGCGCATGGCCCTGGACTCACTGCTGAACGATCGCCACCCCGAGGTGACGCCGCTCATGGCGGGGGTGATGGTGCTCACCCTCTTCGTCAACATGGCCGTCACCCGGGTGGAGCGCCGCCAGGGAGAGAAGCTGAAGAGTCCGCTGCTGCTGGCGGACGCGAAGCACACGCTGTCGGACGTCTTCGTCACCCTGTCGGTGCTGGTGTCGCTGGGGCTGGTGTGGCTGGGCTACCCGAAGGCGGATGGGGTGGTGGCGCTGGTGGTGATGGTGTTCGTCGCCTGGGTGGCGTGGGGGATCGTCCGCCAGGCGGTGGGCATCCTCTCGGACACGGCGCGGTTGGATCCCGACAAGGTGGCGGAGATAACACGAGGCGTGGAGGGGGTACGCTCATGCCGGGACGTGCGCAGCCGGGGCATGGAGGGAACGGTATACGTGGACCTGAAGATCGACGTGGACCCCCACATGACGACGGCGAAGGCGCACGAGCTGGCGGACGAGGTGGAACAGCGGCTGCAGGCCACGTTCCCCGAGGTCGTGGACGTAGTGGTACACGTGGAGCCCCTCTTGCGGTGAGAGCACACCTCTTCCTGCTCCTCTTCCTCCCCTTCCTCGGGGCCTGGGGCCCACCGACGGCCCCCGTCTGCGAGCGACCCTACGTGGCCGCGCGCGCCGAGCCCCGACCCTTCTCCGAGGAGCTGCAGCAGGCCTTCGATGCGCTCGTCCGGGGCGAGCTGGCCCAGGAGACACACGTGGGCCTCGCGGTGGGGGTGCTGCACGGAGACGCACGCTGGGTGCGGGGCTACGGGCTGAGAGATCGAGAGCGCGGGCTGCCAGCGACACCGCGGACGACCTGGAGGATGGCATCCATCACCAAGTCCTTCACCGCGGTGGCCATCCTCCAACTGGTGGAACAGGGGCGGCTCGAGCTGGATGCCGACATCCGCACCTGGGTGCCCTCCTTCCCGGAGAAGCGCTGGCCGGTAACGGTGCGGCAGCTCCTGGGACACCTCGGCGGCGTGCCTCACTACCCCCGGGGATGGGTGACACGCGATACCGGGCCGCTCGACACCGAGGGCGCGGTGGCCCTCGTGGCGGACAAGGCGCTGCAGGCCGAGCCCGGCACCCAGTTCATCTACAGCACCTGGGCCTACAACCTGCTCGGCGCCGCGATCGAAGCGGCCTCGGGGCAGAGCTACGAGGACTACCTCCAGGCGCACGTCTTCGGGCCCGCGGGCATGGAGCACGCGGCGCTGGATGAGCGGCGGACACGCGACGAGCACCATGCCGCGGGCTACCGGCTCCGAGACGGGAGGCTGGTGCCCTCGCGCATCATCGACGTGTCCGGCCGCTTCGCCGGGGGCGGCACCCGGGCCTCGGTGGAGGATGTGCTCGACTTCGGCCAGGCCCTTCTGGAGTACCGGCTGCTGTCGCCGGCCAGCGAGGGGCGGATGCAGCTCCCGATGAGCACCCAGGACGGGCGGCTCACGGACTACGGCATGGGCTTCGCCACCTGGCCGCTCCGAGGCCACTACCTGGTGGCGCACGCCGGGGCCCAGCCGGAGACGTCCACCCTGCTGGTGCTGCTGCCGGCGGAGGGCGTGGCCATCGCGCTCGCCAGCAACGTGGAGGGCAAGGCTGCCTCGCTGAAGCGCCTGGCCTTCGCGTTCATCGAGCGGTTGCTGGAGGACGGGCACGGCTCGCCCGGCTGGCGTCCCCGGAATCCAGTGGACCGGGTGG
>QKJM01000903.1 GCA_003249315.1 Archangium sp. | reverse complement strand
AAGGAGGCGGTGCTCAAGGTCTGGGGCGTGGGGCTGCGCGCCCCCCTGCAGCGGGTGGCGGTGCGCCCCCTGTCGCGAGGAATCCTCCCGGGAGGCGTGTCGCTGGAGCTGACCCTCGAGACAGGGCCGCTCCCGCCGGGACTCGGTGAGCACCCCACCCGGCTCGCCGCGCTCCTGGTGGCGTGGGAGCCCGGGCGGGTGCTGGCGCTCGCGGGCTAGCGAGCGCCGCGCACTCGAGGCTCAGGCGGCCCTGTCCGAGCCCTTGGAGCTGGCGCCTGCCAGGGGCAGGTCCGCCGAGAGGTGACGGATGACCTGCTCCGAGCCCTCCCGCTTCTGCCAGCCGTACTGCTCCACGAAGCCGGAGACCCGAGCCCCGACGGTGCGCATCTGCTCGCCCGCCTCGTCGCTGAAGCGCAGACTCACCATCGTTTGATCCATCAGCTTCGTCAGGTCGTTCACCGCCTGGAAGATCTGGGCGATACCGGTGTTCTGCTGGGTGACCGCCGCGGAGATCTGCCGCACCGCGCTCACGTTGTCGCGCACGATGCCCGAGAGCTGCCGGATGTTGTCCCCGAAGCCCTCCACCTGGGAGACGCTGTTGCGCACCGCATCCGAGCCCCGCTCGGACATGTCCGCCGTGTTGCGGATCGCCCCGCTCAAATCCTCGAGGATGTCACGCACGCTGATGGTGGCCCGGATGGACTGATCCGCCAGGTTGCGGATCTCCCGCGCCACCACGCTGAAGCCCTTGCCGTGCTCCCCGGAGCGCACCGCCTCGATGGCGGCGTTGAGCGCCAGCATGTTCGAGCGATCCGCCAGGCTCTTCACCGTCTGGGTGATGGTGGCGATCTGCCGGGCCCTCTCATCCAGGGAGCGGATGTTCGCCGCCATCTCCAGCACCTGCTGCTGGATGTCCCGCAGGCCGTGGAGGCTCTGCTCGATGGCCACCTCGCCCGCGCGGCCGAGCTGATCGCCACGCTCGGCCTGCTTGAGCACTCCCTCCGCGCGCTGGGCGGCCACCAGCGACGTCTCCTTGATCTCCTGCGCGGTGACCTGCGTCTCCTGGAGCGCCGCGGCCTGGACGGAGAGCGTCTCCGTCTGACCCTTCGTCGAGGACGCGAGCTGCTCGGCGGAATGTCCCAGCATCTGCGCCGCCTCGCTCAACGACTGCGCGAAGGCCCGCAGCTTCTCGAACACCGAGGCGGTGGCGCTCGACAGGTCTCCCACCTCGTCCGTGGACACCCACTTCGGCATCACGGGCGTGCCCGAGGCGATCGACTCGATGGACTGCTGCACCGCGGTCGTCCCCTCGTGCTGGTGCCGCGCCAGCTCCCAGGCGCACCACGCCGCCGCGAGGATGAGGAAGCCTCCGACGGCGGCGACGGGGACCACCATCGAGTTGAGCACGTTGGCGACCTCCGCGCGCAGCATCACCATCACCTCCGGCGTCACCACCTGCTCCACCTTCGCGAACAGATCCCCGAAGCCGGTCTGCGCCTTCTTCGCGATGATGATGCCCGTCACCGTCAGCGTGGCCAGCACGAAGAGGGCGAAGCAGTAGGGCAGATACCAACGCTGCTTGGGCCACAGGAACCCGCTCCCCTCCAGTCGAAGGTTCGGGTACTTGTGGAACTCCTCCAGCGCGTATGGCCGCAGCACCCGCTCCAGCCGCAGCGCCAACCGGATGCCCACCACCATCGCCAGCAGCAGGAAGGACACCACCACCAGCGGGATGATCGCCGGGTTGAGGTCATATACGAGCGTCGGCCACAGGCCCCAGAGCGTACAGGACACCGCGTAGCCGAGCAGCACGCCCATCTCGATCTTCCGCGGAGCCTTGAGAATCCGCGTCAGTCGGTCTCCCGGCTTGTCCTGGGGATGGTACGCGAGCGCATTCTTCAGCACCGAGCGCATCAGCAACCACGGGAGGAGCATCCCGAAGGCGGGACTGTTCACCGTGGCGTTGATGATGGACACCTTCCAGGCCAGTTCCGACGGCAGCCCCATGATCAACACGATCATGTAGGCCACGGGCGCCAGCGCAGTCAGCATGGAGAACTGCTGCTCCAGGAAGCTCTTGAGAACCAGCCGGTTCAACTCACCCTTGCTCATAGGGGATCCATCCTAGCACCGAGTCACAGGAAATCCGTCACCCACCCGACAGCTCCAGGCGGGTTGCCCGGCATGCACCCCCCCACCCAGGCGGGTTCAGGGGCCTGTCGTCCCCATCGCATCCGGTCCACACCTGCCTCCCTCTCCAGGAGGCAGGCACTCATGACACGTACCACTCTGCCTCTTCTCTGATATGCTGTCGAATTCCGGGAGGTATTCGTGGATTCCAGCACTCACGGATTCGAGCAGGCGGTAGTCATCGGTGGAAGCATCGCAGGGTTGTTGAGCGCGCGGGTGCTCGCCGATCATTTCGAGAAGGTGGTGATCCTCGAAAGAGAGAAGCTGCCAGATGGCCCGGAGAATCGGAAGGCAACACCGCAGGGGAGGCACATCCACGCCCTGCTGGAAGCCGGGATGAAGACGCTGGAGGACTTCTTCCCGGGGGTGGTGGGGGAGATGATCAGCGAGGGGGTGGATCGGGTGGACCTGGGCCGGGACGCCGCCTGGTACCACGGTGGCTCCTGGAAGGCGCGCCATGTCAGTGGAATCCAATCCATCCTGAGCAGCCGACCCTACCTGGAGTGGAAGGTGCGGAGGAGGGTGCTCGCGCTGCCGAACGTGGAGCTGCGCGAGGACTGCGCCGTGGAGCAGTTTCTCACGGATGAGGCGAAGACGACGGTGCGGGGGGTGCGGCTGAAGGGGCCACGGGGCGAGGAGGAGCTGGAGGCCGCGCTGGTGGTGGATGCCAGCGGCCGGGGCTCGAGGACCCCCCAGTGGCTGGAGGCGATGGGCTACGGCCGGCCCGAAGAGGAGAAGGTGGGCATCGATCTGGGGTACACGAGCCGGCTCTACGAGCGGCCCCCGGACGAGAAGCGGGACTGGAAGATCCTCGTGGTGGCCGCGCGCTCGCCCGAGGCGTGGCGCTCGGGCTTCGTCTCCAACGTGGAGGGGGGGCGGTGGATCGTCAGCCTCAACGGATACTTCGGAGACCACGCGCCCACCACCGACGAGGGCTTCCTCGAGTTCTCGCGCACCCTGGCTACGCAGGACATCTACGAGGCCATCCGGAACGC
>QKJM01000659.1 GCA_003249315.1 Archangium sp. | reverse complement strand
CTGTCTCGCAGGCGGAACATCTTCCACGCCAGCGTCTCCACGCTGTAGAAGCGGCACTCTCGGAGCACGACCTCGGTGAGGTTGAGGATGGCCATCAGACTGGAGTTCGCCGCGTTGACGATGGCGTCAACCGCCTCCTTCGTAATGTCCCCCTGCTTCAGCTCGAGCCGAGTCATAAGGCCGCGCACCCTACCTGAACGCCCCCACGCTCCAGAGCAGCTCAATCCACTCTCCAGCAGGGAGGTGTGGCGGGAAGACGAAGAAGCACGAACTAGCGCAGCGGCGGCCCCAGGCAGAACGAGGGCAGCGGCGCCTTGTCCGTCAGCTCCAGCGACACACTGGCGCTCGGCATGCACCCTCGAATCTGCAGGTCGCACTGATAGGGATGGGGACGCCCGCAGTCGGCCGACTCCGAGCAGCCTGGAATCCAATACGCCTTCGAATCTCCAGGGTAACGCAGGAGGACGGAGCCGCGCTGGCGACATCCATCCGGCGGGGGCTCCGGAATGAGACAGGCGCCTCCAGGCCACGGCTCGGCGAAGGTGTGGACGCACTCACCTCCTCCACAGTCCGCGTCATTCTTGCAGGGAGAACCCAATGGCACCCCGCACTCGCCGTCCGCCACGGGCGTGTCCTCGGGAGGAAATGGCCCCCCACACGCGAGCGGCGTCGTGACGACATGCCACCCCTCCGGCACCGGGGACTGGGTCGGTGACTCCTCGGCGGTCAGCGCCGTGAAGGCGCGCAGCAACGCCCTTCGATGGGTGCTGCCGAGGAAGGGCTCCGTCGTGTCCCTCCTCCCATTCCCGTTCTCGTCCCGGTAGGCCCCGAGCCGTGCAATCCCATACCTCTCGCCAGACGGCGTCCGGGTGAGGTGCTCGGGCCCTGGCTCGTCGAAGATCGGCATCTCGAATTCCCGGTAGTACTCCGCCCGGTACGCGCTCCCCGGCTGCTCCACCAGTGTCTCCGCGGCACTGTCCTTCGGCCCCTGGGGACTCCAGAACACCGCCAGGGTTACGCCTGGCTCGTTCTCGTTCACGTACTCGGAGCCGCCCGTCACCAGGCCTTCCACCATGAACCGTGGCGCCCCCGCATAGCGCTCATCGACGAGCGCGTCTCCACAAGACAACACCGCGCCCGAGAGCACACAGGTGAGTACTCGCGTCACTGTCGCCATATCAGTCCTCCCGCCCCCCACCACGTCAGGGGCGTCACCCACTCGCGGCCCACCTCCAGCCGGTCCCTCATCACCGCTCGCTCGAAGAGCCCGCTCACCGGCCCTCCCTCGAGCCGCAGCGCGAACCCCGCCCCGAGGTGCCTCTCCACCGACAGGACTCCACCGAAGCTCGCTCCCCAGGCCCGCCGGTTCGTGAACAGACGCTCCGAGTCGAAGGTCTGCCAGTGATGCACGCCCTCGACGTAGAGCCCGAACGCCACGCTCGCATGCTCGAGGTCCACGAAGCGCTGGAGCACCACGCCGACGCCGAGCTCGTCATGCCGACGCGCCAACAACCCGTCCACGCCATTTCCCTGCCGCGTCATGCCTCGCAACCGCAGGCCGAGCGAGCCCCACTCGAAGTCCAGGCCATAGCCAATGTGGAGCTGCGGAGTGGTCCCCTCCCCTTCGAGCAGCTCGCCCCGCGCCCCCGCGAGCAACGTGACGCCGTGCGTGTAGCTGCGCGTGCCGCCGCGACGGCGCACCAGCCGGTCGTAGCGCACCTTCTCGAAGGGCAGCGAGCCCAGCTCCACCACCGCCCCCGGCTCCAGGGACACCCGATACTCTCGGTACTCGGCGGCGTCACGCCGCTGCACGAAGTACTCCCCCGCGGGCAGGCTCAGCTCCCGGAGCGTTCCCTGCGGCGACACCTCCGCCACCACCCTCCCACCCGCGCTCCCCTCCATGAGCAGATAGAGCGCCGCGGCTCCGAGCCGCAGCCGACCCTGTCTCCCCTTCGTCTCGGCTGGCCTGGACAACACCAGATCTCCGCGCCCCTTCACCTCCCAGGAGTACGTCGGGTGCTGCAGCGCCACCGTCTGCCCGCTGGAGCGCAGCGTCTGCGTATAGGTGTAGCCATACGCCTCGTTCAGCGTCACCTTCCCGTCGTCGTCGTGGTCCGCCGCGCCTCGCAGCGCGTTCACCAGGTGGTGGGTGAAGAACGAGCCCTGGAGGCGATCCGACTCCTGGCTCGACTCGCCCGCCGCGCTCGAGGTGATGATGGCCAGGCCCTCCGAGGAGACCTCGTCCTGGAGGGTGATTTGAAAGCTCTCGGCCGGCCGGGTGCCCTTCACGCGCGTCACCACCCCGGAGCGACACGCGTCCAGCACCAGCAGCCGCACCCCCGCCGGAGAGCCCTCGACGAGCGTCTTCAGCTCCTCGAGCAACAGCTCGCTCCCCCCGAGGTGGAGCGCCGTCGCGTCGGCATGGCCCGAATAGAAGACCACCAGCGCGGTGGGCTGCCTCGCCGCTGCCCGCTCACGGATGGTGGCATTCACCTCCTGGAGCGTGCGTCGCACCGTGGCCGCGTCCTCGCCGAGCAACAGCAGCGTGCGCCGCGACGAGACGCGCCCGTGCTGGCGCAGCGCCGTGGCGAAGGCCCGCGCATCCTCCTCCGCGTACAGCAGGCTCACCTCGTTGGGGGCACCTTCGTTGTGGCCGATGGCGACCAGCCACGTCTCCTCGGGGAGCGCCCGGGCCGTGCAAGGCACGAGCATCGCGAGGACGAGTCCCAGGGCAACGAGCCGACCGAGGCTCATTGCTTCTTCTCCAGGATGAAGGGCGTGGAGACGCAGCCCTCGGGACACACGGGCTTCGCACCCGCTCCGCCGGAGGTGCAGTCCGACGGGCCCACCTCCAACGGGCAGAGCACCAGGTGGAGCACCTCGCGGCCTGGCTGCGCGTCCAGCTCCACCGCTCCCGGCAGTTCGAGGCCCGTCCCCTCCGCGAAGCGCGTCCGGCTTTCAGGCTCGTTCGGCCACGCCGTGTAGAGCGCCCCGGACGACTCCACCCCGAGGAGGGCCACGTGTCCCTCCGCCGGCAGGTCGATGACGAAGCGGAGCCGGTCCCCGGGCGCGAAGGTGTCTCCGCTGAACACCTCCTCGGCATGGACGCCCGAGAGGCGGAACACCCGCAGCCCGAGGGCTCCCTTCATACGCGTCGTCGGAGACTCCACCTGGGGTTGAACGACC
>QKJM01000515.1 GCA_003249315.1 Archangium sp. | reverse complement strand
TCTACCTCCAGTCCCTCGCGCTCATCTCCCCGACGCAGGGGGGGCTCGAGACAGCGGCCCTCATGGATGGGGCGCTCGCGGCCGGAATGACCACCGGGGTCGCCGCCGCGATGGTGATGGGCATCGCCATCCTGAGCAACTCGCGCGCGTTCGTGGCCGCCTCCACCGTGCTTGCCGTCATCGGCCAGTTGTTCCTGCTCCACCGGCTGGAGCTCACCAGCGCGAATCACGTCTCGGGCGTCATCCTCGTGCTGCTCATCCTCTCCGCCGTCGCCGGCCTGTCCACCCGCCAGGTGCGCGAACTCGTCCGTGAGGTCGTCCGCGAGGAGGTCCGCCGCAACCGCCTCGGCCGCTACTTCTCCCCCGAGGTCGCCCGCCGCATCGCCGAGCTCGGCTCCGACGGCGTCCCCAGCGAGCACCGCGAAGTCACCCTGCTCTTCGCCGACATCCGCGGCTTCACCTCCATGGCCGAGCGCATGGACTCACCCCAGGTCGTCGCCCTCCTCAACGAGTACCTCGCCCGCATGGTCGAGGTCGTCTTCCGCCATGGCGGCACGCTCGACAAGTTCATCGGGGACGGGCTCTTCGCCTACTTCGGCGCTCCCCTCGACGACCCCAACCATGCTCCCGCCGCCGTGGCTTGCGGCCTGGAGATGCTCGAGGTGCTTGCCTCGCTCAACGCCGAGCGCCAGGCCCGTGGCGAGGAGCCCCTTCGCATCGGCATCGGTGTGCATTCCGGCCGCGTCGTCGTGGGCGATGTCGGGCCCCTCCAGCGCCGCGAGTACACCGTGATCGGCGATGCCGTGAACCTCGCCAGCCGCATCGAGGGGCTCACCAAGAAGATCGGCGTGCCCATGCTCGTGTCCGAGGTGACTCGCCACCTCTGCGGCTCTTCCTTCCAGTTCGAGGCCGCTACGCCTCTCCCCGTCGCCGGGAAGACTGCTCCGGTTTCCACCTTCGTCCCCGGCCGCGGCGAGGATGTTCCTCTCGCCGCCACCGGTTGAGTCGGGGCACGGGGCGTCGTCCCTCACCCCAGCCCTCTCCCAGAGGGAGAGGGGGCATACACGGGTTCAACCCTTTGTCCGTGGCACCCTCACCCCGTCCCTCTCCCGGAGGGAGAGGGGTTCTGGGCTCAGTACGCCTTCGAGAAGACGATTCGTCCCGGTGACGGCTCTCCCGTCACCACGCACTTGCCCGGCTCCTGCTTCAGCGCGAACGGACGGCACCTCGTCGTCAGCCCCGTCTCCTCCTTGATTCGCGCCTCTACCTTCGCGTCACCATTCCAGTGCGCCAGCAGGAAGCCCGCGTCCGCCTTCTCCTTCATCTCCTCGTAGCTGTTCACCTCGAAGGTGTGCTCGTCACGGAAGGTCTTCGCCTTCTCGAACAGCGCCTTCTGCATCTGCTCGAGCATCTCCTGCGCCTTGCCCACCGCCTGATCCAGCGGGATGAACTCCTTCTTCCGCTCGTCCCGCCTCACCATCACGCACGAGCCCTTCGCCAGGTCCTTCGGCCCCAGCTCCACCCGCAGGCACGTGCCGATCAGCTCGTGCTCGTTGTACTTGAAGCCCGGGCTCTTGCTGTCGTCGTCGTCCACCACCACGCCCAGGCCCGCCTTCCTCAGGTCCGCCGCCAGCGCGTGGCTCTTCTCCAGCACCTGCGCCTTCTCCGCGTCCGAGGCCTTGCCCATGATGGGAATCACCACCACGTGCGTCGCCGCCAGCCTCGGCGGTACCACGAAGCCCGCATCATCCGAGTGCGTCATGATGAGGCCGCCAATCAGTCGCGTCGACACGCCCCAGGACGTCTGCCAGACGTAGTGCTGCTTGCCGTCCCGGCCCTGGAACATCGTGTCGAAGGCCTTGGCGAAGTTCTGCCCCAGGTTGTGGCTCGTGCCCGCCTGCAGCGCCTTCTTGTCCTGCATCATCGCCTCGATGCTGTACGTGCGCAGCGCGCCGGCGAACTTCTCCGAGTCCGTCTTGCGCCCCGTGAGCACCGGCATCGCCATGTAGTCCTCGGCGAACGTCCGGTACACCTCCAGCATCTGCAGCGTCTCCTTCTCCGCCTCCTCCTCCGTCTCGTGGCAGGTGTGCCCCTCCTGCCAGAGGAACTCCGTCGTCCGCAGGAAGAGGCGCGTCCTCATCTCCCACCGCATCACGTTCGCCCACTGGTTCAGCAGCAGGGGCAGATCCCTGTAGCTCTGAATCCACTTGGAGAAGCTGCGGTTGATGATGGTCTCGCTCGTGGGGCGGATGACGTAGGGCTCCTCCAGCTTCGCCCCGCCCGCGTGCGTCACCACCGCGAGCTGCGGGTTGAAGCCCTCGACGTGCTCCGCCTCCTTCTTCAGGTAGCTCTCCGGAATCAGCAGCGGGAAGTAGGCGTTCTTGTGCCCCAGGTCCTTGAACATCTTGTCCAGGACGCGCTGCATGTTCTCCCAGATGGCATAGCCATTGGGCCGGATGACCATGCAGCCCTTCACGTCCGAGTAGTCGGCGAGCTTCGCCTTCTGGACCAGGTCCACGTACCACTCGGAAAAGCCCTTCTCGCGCGGCACCAGCTTCTCGGCCATCTGCTTGAAATCCTTCGAAATGAGGTGAGGACCGTTGCCTACGCCGGCCCCCTCCAGAAATCAACCGGGTCGGCTACTCACAGCGTAATCCCTCGTGCCGGCAGTCGTGGGCGCTCCGGTCCACCTCCAACTGGTAGAGCGACTGGAGGACCTCCGTCTCCAGGGTCACCCCCACCCGCCGGGGGCCTCCCGCCTCGTTGAGCACCACGTCCACCGACTCCAGCGTCCGCTGCGGTGCGGGATCCGCCGGCACCGCCGGTACCTTCCGCTCCTCGTAGCGCTTCCAGGTGCCCCCTCCCGCCGACACCGTGTAGAAGCCCTCGGCGCACCGGGCCGCCCCTCCGACGAAGTCCGCCTGGTACACCCGCGCCGAGTGCTCTCCCGAGGCGGCGCACATCCCCCCCGCCCCCGCCGGCTCGAAGCTGTTCCACAGCACACACCCGTTGACGATCGCCGCCCCGCTGCCCGTCTGCTCGTGGGACACCCCGTAGTTCACGTACCAGCCCGGTCCCAGCGCCCCGGACTCCCGCTGACCCGTCCCCACCCGGCCCGTGGCGTCGAACTGCGACACGTCCACCAGGTCCCCGTCCGTCAGCAGGCCCGTCTCGAAGGCCGAGGCCTCCGCGTCGGTGTCGAAGGCGCGTGTCGGCCGCCCCCCGTAGCTCCAGAAGCCGTAGAAGCGGTGGGGGCTCGTCGCCGGCGGGGCCTTCGTCACCGCCACCGGCTTCCAGTCGTTCCGCGTCACCCGGCAGCTCCAGGCCTCCCCGCTCCCATCGCAGGTGTACTCCACCCCACCCGCGGAGCTCGCCTCGCAGCCGTTCGCCGCCTCGTAGTCCCACGTCAGCGACACCTTCGCCGAGCTGCACGCCGCCCCTCCCGTCCCCAGGGTGGGGGGGCTCCCCGTGTAGGCGTAGTCGGCGTGGGAGGTGCTCGCGCTCCAGGCCGTCTGGCCCCCTCGCTCCACGGTGATGGTCTGGCTCGCCCGGCAGCCGAGCTGCGCGCACCCCAGCGGGTTGGAGAGCCGGCACGTCGTCCCTCCGCTGTCCGCCAGGTTGTAGCGGTCCCCCGTCCCCACGTAGGTGCGGACGAAGCCCGTGTCCGCCTGGAGTGCGTTCGAGGTCATGTAGCTGAAGGAGGGCCGCACCGCGTCGTCGCCGGAGGCCTCCACCCGGAAGGAGCGGGCGGCGAACCAGTTCTCCACCGGGCCTCCTCCCACCGCCCGGCGCCCCGGCTGCCAGAAGCGCACCGTCCATACCTGGCCGCCGTAGTCCGCCACCGTCGCCGTGTCGAAGAGCAGGTCTCCCTCCGGCTTCGAGGCGCGCGCGTTGCCGAGGTCCATCATCGCCACCGAGGCCGCGAAGGGGTAGCGCAGGTGCTCGGAGCGGGCGCTGCCGTCCCCATGGAAGAAGCTCCACAGCGTCTCGCCCGTGGCCAGGTCCACCATGGCCAGCCCCCGGCCTCGGTTGAGCGTGCTGTCGTAGCCTCCGTTGAGGAAGGCCACCCACTGCTCGCGCGCCTTCTGGCCGCCCACCTCCCAGGGGC
Organism: Archangium sp.; assembly: GCA_003249315.1. Classification (GTDB taxonomy): domain Bacteria; phylum Myxococcota; class Myxococcia; order Myxococcales; family Myxococcaceae; genus QKJM01. The sequence goes on along the minus strand of QKJM01000515.1, from coordinate 7,834 downwards.
CGTCCGGGTCCTCCATCGCCACCGGGCCGATGGGCGGAGGCCGCGGCGAGAAGTGCCCGTCGCTCTCCCCCAGTCGCAGCGCGAGCGGGTCGCACGGCTGGGGCCACATCCACAGGAAGTCCCCCCGCTCGCTCGGCGGACGGCCCGCACGGCCCGAGGCCGTGTCCGGTAGCAGCTCCGTCACGTCCAGCGCGAAGCGGTGTACCCCTCCCGTGCCCGAGCCCATCACCACCACCGTGCGGTACTCGCTGGCCTGCTTCCTCCCGTCCTCCACCGCATCCCCCGGCTCGCCCACGCCGTCCAGCCATACCTCGCGCACCATGGGCGTGCCGTCCACGAACCAGCCGTGCATCCCCAGCTTTGGCAGCAGCTTGGGCAGGAGGTCCGGCGGGACGAAGCCCCACAACTCCTCGCCCGTGCCCGCGTCGTGCTCCACCAGCCCCGTCACCGGGTCCACCCCCGTGCTGCTCCCGTTGTGGATGGCGTGCAGCAGGCCGCCGTTGGAGCCCACCAGCACCACCCGATCCCTCTGTCCGTGGCGGGCCACGTACTCGTCATAGGCATCGCGCGTCTGGCCCGAGTCCGGGTAGTCCACCCGCGGCGTCCGGCCGTCGAAGAGCGTCTGCAGGCACTGCTTGGAGAAGCCACACCACTCCCTGGGCATCGGCGGGTCCACGCTCTGCGGCGCCGAGTGGAAGACGTCGTGCAGCAGGAAGGGCCGGTCGAAGTCGCGCCGCGTTGGATCCGCGTTGAGCACGTCCGCGCCCCGGTAGTAGCGGATGACGGCCCGCGCGCAGGCGTCCGGCCCCAGCGCCTCTCCCGCCACCGTGCAGCCGCCCTCGCCGATGCCCAGGTACTCGCGCAGCATCGCCGCGTTGGCCTCGGAGAAGTCCACCGGCGTGTCGTGGCGGTCGAGGCGGCCGTCCGGCCCCATGCCCCCGGGGCCTCCGTTGTCCACGAGCGTGTAGAGCCGCCGCGTCTTCCACCGCTGCGTCGGCGCGGGCGTGGGCTTGAGCGAGCGACCCGCCTCCCAGAAGGGCCGCGCCGGCTCCAGCCTGTTCGCCAGCTTCACGAAGTCCCCCACCTCGTTCTCCACGATGGCGTCGCCCTCCGCGTCGATGAGGTGCAGATCCTCACAGTCCCCGTCTCCGTTGAGATCCCTCGGGTCCCCCGCGCCGCTCTCCGCCTGCTTCGGATCGCAGCCGAGCAGCAGCTCCGAGGAGAGCTCATAGCGGTAGAGGTAGCCCTGCCAGGGCTCCTCCCTGTCCCGGCCCGGCCGCAGGCGCGGCACCAGCGTGCCTCCCGCCCCGGCGAGCTGATATCCCGACACCGAGGCCGCCGAGAAGGCCGTGGCCCGCCGATCCACGTTGGCGATGATGTCCTCCAGCGCCTCCTGCAACCCCTTGCCGTCGTTGGCCTGGTAGTAGAGCCCTCCTCCCACCCTCGCCGCGTTCTTCAGGATGTTGGCGTTCACTCCGAAGCCGATGGCGTGGATGGTCAGGCTCTGCCGCCCCGTGGTGTCGAAGGCGCCCACCACCTCCGGCGAGTGCTCCTGCAGGTCCTTCGTGGCCAGCAGCTTCGCCACGTCGTCCAACTTGTGCTGCGCGTCCTCCACGCAGGGCTCCGTGAGGGGACACTCCACCGGGCCGCCGTTGAGCTCCTCGAGCCGCTCCGCGGGGACATGGTCGTCCGCGCTCGGCTCGCCATCGGTGATGATGACGATGGAGGTGGCCTGACAGCCCCAGCACCAGCTCCGCTGCTCGCTGGTGAGGAGCTCGTTCTGGAAGCTGCTCTTGAGGTAGCTGTCGTCGAAGCCGAAGGTGTTCGTGTAGAGGGCGTCGCTCGAGGCGAAGTACTGCCCGAGGTTGAGGAGCGATTCGGCCAGCGGAGTGGCGGCCTGGAAGCGCAGCCCGTCCACCGCCGCGACGTAGCTCGCGCGCACGCCATCCATCGCCTCCGGATTCGCCGCCAGCGCGTCGCACGAGGGGCCCTGTGGCATCACCCGGAGCGCACCGTGCAGCGTGTTGTCCGCGTCGAAGACGCTGAGCCCCAGGCGCACCCGGCGCACGTCCCGGATGATGGACTTGAGCACCGAGCGGGCCGTCACGTACTTGGGCGGGTTGAAGTTGAGGAAGCGGCCCCAGAAGATGAAGGTGGTGCGCCTCGGATCATTCCCCGGCCGCGCGCCCGTGGCCCCCGGCTTCTTGTAGAAGCCCTTCGTCTGGAGGCACTGCAGGCACGCCCCATAGTCCGTCCGGGTTGGATCCTCCGCCACCGGGTGCTGCTCGGCGCAGGCCTCCTCCTTCGTGTTCCACCGGAAGCCCGGGTCGTTGAGGTCCTCCCAGTACATGTACGCGTAGTACTTGTCGTCGCGGAACAGGGTGGCGTGGTCCGAGTCCGGCACCGGGTAGGTGATGCCCGGCGCCCACCCGCCCGCGTCCTGCGCCGCCAGCAGATCCGGCTGCGTGCAGCCCTCGCCCGCGGAGAAGAAGGCCTGGTGGTTGCCGCCGTCCACCTGCGGCAGCTCGCGCATGGAGGCCGAGGTGTCGATGAGGAAGTGGATGTTGGAGGGCGTGCCCTCGCTCATGAAGAAGCGCTCGTCCCCGGAGAGGTCCTCTCCGCGCAGGGCCTCGGTGGCCAGCGAGGTGGTGAGCTGACAGCAGGCGGCCTTCGTCTCGGCGTCACCCAGCCCGGAGTGGGCCAGGGCTGGCGCGAGCACCAGCGCGGCGGCGAGCGGATGACGGAGGTGGTTCCAGACTTTCATGGGACTCCTCATTGCAGGCCCACCCGGACGACGAACTCCACCTCGCGCTCGGGCCCCCCCGGGTATTCCTGGCAGAGCGCGGTGACCGAGTACCACCAGGCCCCCTCGGTCGCGTCCCCCAGGGTGTTGCCGATGTCTCTCGCCGAGTCGCGTGAGGCTCCCACCGCGTTGGCGGGGATGCGCTCCACGTGCGTCAGCGTGGGGGGTGCTCCCGTGTAGTGCGCCGTGCGGATGAGGCCCGCGCCGTAGGCATCGTCGAGCTCCACCTCCGCCGCGTTGGTGGCCGGCAGCACCCGCAGCCGCGCGAGGAAGAGGTTGCGCGCCGCCTGCGTACACGCGGAGAGCATGTCGGCGCGCGTCTGCAGCACCGCGGCGCTGCGCTCGGTGCCAGTGAAGGTGATGGCGCCCGCCACCAGCAGCGTGACGAGCACCACCATGATGAGAGACATCACCAGCGCCATGCCTCGTGGCGTCGGAATCCGAGCACGCATGGGCTCAACCTCCTCCCCGGTGGATGGGGGTGAACTGGGAGCGCATCAGCAGATTCTTGGGAGCGATGGCTTCGCGCAGCACGGCACGGCTGAAGCCTCCGCCTCGGGGGACGAAGCCCTGAGCGGGCGAGGCGCCCAGGTTCTCCAGGTGGCGCCAGGCGGCGGAGCCCGAGGGCAGCGAGGGGCCCTCGGTCGAGGCGGCGTCCAGGGTGAGCACGTCATCCCCCGTGCGCTGCCGGTCCGGCTTCGTGCCGCGAGCCACCAGCGTCAGCCGCACCTGGCGGATGTTGGCCGGGTGCCGGGTGAGGCGTCTGGGCGAGCCGTATGGGTCATCCAGGCGTGGGCGCTCCTCCTCGGGAGTCCCCAGGCTCCAGCTCTCGCCCCAGGGCACCGGGTCGCTCACCCCCACCATCAGCGGCTCGGCGAGGCCCACCGTGTTGAGGATGTAGGCGATCTGGAACTGCTCCACGCCCACGGCGATGGGGGTGGCGTCGTCCCCGTCGATGCGCCCGTCGTCGTTGAGGTCCACGCCCCGGTGCAGCATGAGGTAGGGCGTACCGCCGGGCGTGGCCGCGTCCCCGTCATCATCGAAGGAGGCCACGTAGAAGCCGCTGCGCACCACCTTCACCAGCACCGGCGGCTCGCCCCCCTCCGCGGCCTGGTGGAAGCAGGGCTCATCCAGCACGGCCTGTTCACGGAAGTGCGTCCCGGGGGGGCCCGCCGGCGAGTCCACCGCGGCGGCCTGTACGTCCAGGAGGACGGAGTTCGCCCCCTCGGGTGTCGTCTCGCCCACCGTCACGTAGGCGTAGCGGGTGGCTCCCGGGCAGAGGACGAGCAGTATCTGCCCTCGGCGCAGCGGCTCGGAGAGGGGAGGGGAGAAGCTCAGCGTCCCGGGGCTCGCGGCCGTGACGGTGCGGCGGAAGCCGAGGTCTCTCGCATGGAGGACGAGGCCGTCCGGGTAGCCTTCGCCGGGGCTGTCGCTGGCCGCGTCATACGAGTCGTAGGCGAGGATGGCCCTGTCCGGGTCCACCCCATAGCCGGCGTGGCGCACGTGCCGCTCCACGAAGCCCAGCGCCTGGCGCACGTTGGCCTGTACCGCGCGGCGACTGGCGTGCGCCTGGTACTGCCAGGCCTGCGAGATGAAGACCATGCCGATGCCGGTGAGCACCACCGCGCTCACCGCGAGTCCGACGAGCAGCTCCACCAGGGTGAAGCCCCCGGAGCTTCGAGGCGCCCGCATGCTCAAATCTCCGGGACGGCCGAGGTGCCCCGGCCGATGGCCTGGGGGTTGTACTTGACCGCCCAGACGTTGACCTGCTTGTGATTTCCCGCCGTGGAGGGGAAGCGCACCATCACCAGGATGCGTCGCGCCTCCTTCGTGCCGTCCGCTCCCTGCACCGGCGCCACCCGCCACGCCACCTCGTAGACATCCTCCGTGCTCATGCTGGCGTGCGCGGCTCCCAGCAGCGGGCGGACGCCGGCCAGCGTCACCGCGTCCGACAGCAGCATCCGGCCGTTCATCTGCTCGAAGTCCTCGAAGCGCGGGTCCGTGTGCGCCAGATCGCTCTCGGTGGACAGCACCGGGTGCTCGAACGGCAGCCGCTCGAAGGCGTCCACCAGGTCGCGCGCCATCTTGCTCGCGGTGGCCTGCCGTCGCGCCAGCCCGTTCTGCTGGCTCGCCAGTACATTCATCTGCAGCACTCCGAGGATGCCGATGGTGAAGACGACGAGCGCCGCCATGGCCTCCACGAGGCTGAAGCCGCGCACGCGCGCGGTGCGGTGTCTGCGCTGCATGGGATGTTTCCTCCTAGAAGATGCGAACGGCTCCGGCCGGCGAGGCGATGACCACCACTCGCGGTGTTCCGGATCGTCCGTTGCGTGTGTCGGGGGCGAAGGCGATGACGCCGCCTGGCTCCGTGCTCCCCGTCATCACCCTCAGGGTGCCGTCGGGAGAGAAGCGGAGCACGCCGCGAACACCTCCCGTGCCCGTGGTGCAGAAGGAGCACCCGCCCAGCAGGCCTCCCTGGCCAGGGGCGGTGAGCGAAATGGACGCGAAGGGCGCCGGCAGCGGGCGAGGCTCCAGCTCCGGTGCGTCCAGGTCCATGAAGCCCAGGCCGCTCTCCTTCGAGAGCCGCAGGTGCTCCACCCGCGCGCCCCGTACCTGCGCCTCGTCCACCACGTCCGCCCCCGCCCAGTCGTACGCCCCCAGCGCGTCTGGCCTCTCCAGCAGGTACACGCCGAAGTCCGTCCCGTTGTCGTGGAAGACGACATAGTGCGGCACTCCCCGGCTGGTGGCGCGCAACTGCGCCGCTGTGTACAGCGCCCCCACCTCGAAGGCCGCGTTGCTCACCCGCGCCCGCGCCGTGCCATGCATCATCGCAGTGCCCGCCAGCATCGCCAGGATGCCGATGATGGCCACCACCACCAGCAACTCGATGAGTGTGATGCCTGCGACTCGGGAACGGACGGACACGCGGGGCCTCCTTCGACGACCGCTGCTCCCGTTTGCAAGGTACGGCCCACTCGTCCAAGTGGGCGAAAGGAGGAAGTTTTCTTCCTCTCTTCAGCCTCCGCGTTGCCCTGTCCTGTCCTTTCTACCGTGTAAGGTTTGCACCCTCGCCCGCTTCTCCTGCCTGCCCTCGCGAGCAGGCTGGTGCATGATGGCTCCCATGCTCGAGCCCTTGAGTGATGACCTGTTCGTCCAGGAGGTTCCCTTCCGCGCCACGGGGTTGTCGCTCGGCGGGCGGATGACCGTGGTGCGGCTGCCGGAGGGCGGGCTCTGGGTTCACTCGCCCATTCGTCTGGAGGAGGAGGTCCGCCAGGCGGTGGACGCGCTCGGGCCTGTGCGCTTCCTCGTGGCCCCCAACGTGATGCACCACCTCGCGCTCGGGGACTGGGCCGCCGCCTACCCCTCCGCGCGCGTGCTCGCCCCAGCCGGCCTGCGCAAGAAGCGGCCCGAGCTGCGCATCGACGTGGAGCTCTCGGATGTTCTCGATGTCGGGCAGATGCCGACGATCGACCATATGCGCACCCACGGGATTCCCCGGCTCGAGGAGTTCGTCTTCCTCCACCGCCCCAGTCGATCCCTGCTCCTCACCGACCTCGCCTTCAACATCCACCACTCCCCCTCGTGGATGACGCGCTCCTACCTGAAGCTGTGCGGGGCCTGGCAGAGGCTCGCGCCCACGGTGGTGATTAAACTCCTGCTGCGGGACAGGTCCGCCTTCCGCTCCTCCGTGGACCGGATGCTGTGCTGGGACTTCGACCGCGTGGTGCCGTGCCACGGACAGGTGCTCGAGCACGGGGGGAAGGAGGCCCTGCGCGAGGCCTTCTCGTGGGTGTAGGCGCGGGGCTCAGGGAGGGGGAGGGCGCAGCAGGCCCGCCCGGTCCAAGAGTTCACGTACGCGCGTGGCGAGGGCCACGTGCTCCGGGTTGCTCGCCGTCATCCGCTCGGGGGTGAGCACCATCAGCATGCCCAGCGTCCCCACCGGCTCCATCCGCACCGGCGCCGGCAGCGGCGGCACCCGGCCCAGTCGGCGCGAGAGGTACGTCAGCCAACCCACTCGCACCTCGTCCTCCTTCTTCTCGACGAGGTCCCCCAGAGGGTTCGAGTTGGCCACGGCGAAGTCCGGGTCCCACGCCGTCGCCATGCAGATGAGCACCTCGGCCAGCACCGGCGCGCTCAGTACCCGCTCGGAGACGGCTCCCTCGGAGGGGGGGTCCATCACGCACACGTTGCTCGTATGAGGCGACCAGGCGCCACAGTGGAAGGAGATGAGGGCATTCTCCTTCTTCGCGTTCCACACGCTGAATCCGAAGCCGAGCTCCTCGATGACCCGCTTGCCGAAGTCGGTGCGATTCCTGCCGCGCAGGAATAGCTCCTCCAACTCCGTTACTTCCGGGTGTACCGGGTAGCCGGGTAGCTCGCGGGGGAAGCCACGGCCCGCCCGGTACCATCGCGCGAAGGAGGGGTCGCACCGGGCCAGCATGTGGAAGAACAGCTCCGCACGCCGGGCGCACTCGGCCGCCGTCTCCCTCCTCGGGCCCCAGTAGGCCCCCGCGTAGTACGTCTCCTCCACGTGTTCTCCTCCTCACTTCGGTGACTTGTGGATGATGTCGATGCCGTGGAACTCCGCATCCTTAAAGAGGCGACGAAGGATCTCCACCATCTCGGCCTCGGCCACATACCAGCGCAACGGCAGTCCCAGCCGCTCAGCGATTTTCGACTGCCTTGCGGCCTGTGTGAGCAGTTCCTTCAGGCTTCCCGAGTTCCTGTACCAGTACTGAGGGTCACCCTTTTTGTCGAAGAAGGACCTGTAGCCCGGGCCCTTGGCCTCCCGCAGCTCGTCCCCGGGAAAGCCGTCGAATTGGACTGCGCTCGCTTCAGCGCCGCTACCCCGGCGTCGAGCTGAGTGAACTGACGATCTATCTCAGCAACGATGCGCTTCTGTTCATTTGCTGGAGCGAGAGGAATTTCAAAGCTCAAAAAGCTTGGAAATTCGATGCTTGCGACTGTCGTTCCGGCCTTTGAGCACGAATGAAGAATCTCATGCTCGTAGCGTCGCAGGGGGGCGGAAAC
>QKJM01000332.1 GCA_003249315.1 Archangium sp. | reverse complement strand
GCGCCAGTAGCTCTTCCAGCTTCGCCCGGCCTTGCTGCTCCGACTCGGCCTCCGCGCGCACCTGCGCCAGTAGCTCTTCCAGCTTCGCCCGGCCCTGCTGCTCCGACTCGGCCTCCGCGCGCGCCTGCGCCAGCAGTTCCTCCAGCTTCGCCCGGCCCTGCTGCTCCGACTCGGTCTCCGCACGCGCCCGTGCCAGCAACTCCTCCAGATTCGCCCGGCCCTGCTGCTCTACCTCCGTCCGCTCCTGCCCCTGCGCCAGCAGCTCCTCCAGCTCGATCCGGCGCTGCTTCTCCGACTCGGCCTCGCCGCGCGCCCGCGCCAGCAGTTCCTCCAGATTCGCCCGGCCCTGCTGCTCTGTCTCGAGGTCGGTCTGTCTCCCCGCGAGCGACTCCTCGGCCTGGCTCCGCCCTTCCCGCTCCGACTCGAGCGCCTCGCGAGCTTCGGCCAGCGCCTCCTCGGCCCGCGCCCGCTCCCGCCGCTCGGCTTCGAGCGCGGCCCTCGCCTCCTCCAGCGCCGTCTCCCGCCGCACCAACTGCTGCTGCTCGGCGTCGAGCACGGTCTGGTGCTCCGCCAACGCCTCCTCGGCCTGGGTCCGCCCTTCCCGCTCCGACTCGAGCTCGTGCCGCACTCCGGCGAGTTCCTCCTCGGCTCGCGCCCGCCCCTGCTGCTCGGCTTCGAGCGCGGTCTGGAGTTCCGCCCGCGCTTCCTCGACCCGCGCCCGCTCCTGCTGCTCGGCCGAGAGCGCAATCTGGAGCTCCGCTCGCGCCTCCTCGGCCCTCGCCTGCTCCTGCTGCTCGGCCGAGAGCCCGGTCCGCGCTTCCGCCAGCGCCTCCTCGGCCCGTGCGCGTTCCTGCTGCTCGGCCTCCAGCTCGGACTGGGTCTGGGACAGGAGCTCATCCGCCTGGGCCCGCAGTCGCTGCTCGGCCTCGAGTCCGGTCCGCGCTTCCGCCAGCGCCTCCTCGGCCCGCACCCGATCCCGCTGCTCAGTCACCAGCGCGTCCCGCGCGGCCTTCAGCGCCGTATCGAGTCGGGAGATCGACTCCACATCCGCGGACTGTGCCTGCTCCAGCTCGGAGAGCGTCAGCTCCAGCTCCACCACCCGCCGCCGCAGCGCCCCGCGCTCCTCCACCCACTCCTGCTCTCGCGCCTTCAGCTCGTCGAGCGCCCTCGCCGCCTCCTCCCGCGAGGCCGCTTCGACTTGCACCTGGGTCTCGAGTTCCTCGAGCCGGCTCTCCAGGGACTCGCGCGCGGCCACCTCGCGGGCGGTCTCCGCCTCGGCCGCCTCCGCCCGGAGCCGCTCCGCGGCGATCGCCCGCTCCAGCCGCTCCGCCGCGAGCCGACGCTCCTCCTCGAGCACCTCCGACAGCTCGCCGGAGACGCGCACCCGCTCCTTCTCCAGCGTCTCCAGGCTTCCGCGAGCTTCGTGGAGGGACTGCTCGAGCCGGGCCGCCGCCTCCCGGGCCTGGGCCTCGGAGCGCACGTGCGAGGCCACCTCGGCCGTGAGCCGTTCCACCGAGGCGCGCGCCGACGTGACCTCCGTCTCCATGCCGCGGAACTCGGCCTCGCGGGCCGTCAGGCGAAGCTCCGCCTCTCTCCGAGCCGACTCGGCGGCCGATACGCGCCGGGCGTTGTTCTCGGTCTCACGGGCCACACGCGCCAGATCGGCCTCTCGCGTTCGCAGCACCTCCTCGGCCGCCGAGCGCGCCTCCTCGGCCCGCCTCACCCCTGCCTCGAGGTGCTCCACCGCGGCGAGCGCCGTCGAGTACTGCTCGGCGAGGCGCAGCTCGCGCTCGCGGGCCGCCTCCGCCTGCCGTCGCCGATCGTCCAGTTCCTCCCGGGTGCGCTCGACGGCGAGCCGGTCCTTCTCGCGCTCCACGCGCAGGGAGGCCAGCTCGTCCTGCAGCTCGCGCAGGTGGGTGTATGTCTCGGTGAGGCGCTCGCGCGTCTCCTCCAGGGAGGTGTTCTGCTCCTCCCGGCGCGCCCGCTCCAGCCGCTGGGACTCCTGGGCGGCCAGGGACTGGAGCTCGGCCTCCTTGCGGGCGCGCTCGGCGGCCTCCAGCTCCAACCGCTGCTGGGTCAGGCGCTGATCCGCGTCCGCCAGGCGCTCCTGGGCCACCTGCAGCTCCAGCTCGGAGCGGCGCAGGCGGGAGGTCAGCTCATCCCGCTCGCGAGCGGAGCCGGCGGCCTCGCGCGACTGCTCGAGCTGGACGGTGAGCCGGGCCACCTCATCGCGAGCCACCTCCAGGGCCGGCTTGAGCTGGACGAGCTCGGCCTCGCGATCGGTCAGCTCCGCGCGCAGCCGGGTGAGGGACTCCTTGAGGCGTCCGCTGCGCTCCTCCCATCCCCGGGCGCGCTGGGCCACCTCGTCCAGCTTGCCGCAGGTGAAGGCCAGCGGCTCGGGAGGGAGCTGCACCCAGGTGGGATCCACGAGGCGGGCCGGCTCCTGACCGGCCGTTACCAGGAAGTAGGCCGCCTCGCTGCCACGCACGAGGGAGCCATCCACCTGGAGCCCGTCTCCCTTCTCGAAGGCGAGCTGGTAGCCCAGCACCGGACACTGGGTGGCCACCTCCACGTGGGGGAAGTGCGGAGAGAGCGCGTCGAGGAGCTGCCCGTACGTGGGGGGAACGCCCTCCTCCGCCTCCATGAGCTGCCAGAGGGCCAGGCCGGCCACGTTGCGCAATCCACCCAGGAGGTAGCCCTGCCGGTTCACCAGTCGGGCCAGCTCGGCCATCAGCACGGGAGCGCGCACGTAGGGGGCGAGATCCGCCACCATCACCACGTCGAAGCTGCCGGACTCGAGGTCGTCGAAGAGGTTGGCGCGGAAGCGCAGCGTGGCGCTCCCGTGGGCCTTCTGGGCGGCCTCCACCGCCGCGAGGTCCGCGTCGCAGGCCACCACGAGGCGGGCCCCTCGCTCCAGGAGGAAGCGCGCACTCTCGCCGCCGGTGGTCGCTACCGCGTCCACTTCCAGCACGCGGCGACGCGCGAAGAGGTTCTCCGCGAAGATGTACCGGGGCAACAGCTCACTGGTGCCCAGGCGGCGGAATGATGGATGCATGAGATCGGACGCGCGAGTATAGCCGTGGGTACGGTTGACCCAAGGAAAGCGTCAGGGGCGGGAAATCGTCTCGCCGCTCGGACGTCAGACAGGCAGGCACTCATGAGCCCTACACAGCAGCAGAGCTTCGGCCGCCGCG
>QKJM01000620.1 GCA_003249315.1 Archangium sp. | reverse complement strand
CCGCGCCACGTTCGAGCGGTACGCCCAGGAGCTGGGCCTGGACATGGAGCGCTTCCGCGCCGCGCTGGACTCGGGGAAGTTCCAGGACGCCATCCGGAAGGAATTCGAGTACGGCGTCAGCCTCGTCGGACAGAGTGGCACCCCGACGGTCTTCGTCAACGGGCGGCCGGTGCTGGGGGCCTACCCGTATGGGGTGTTCCAACAGATGATTGATGAGGAGCTCGCCCGCGCCGCCGCGCCTGCTCCGGGCACGAAGGCCGCGTCGCGAGCACCATGAAGGAAAGGGCTCGGGAATGAAGCTCTTGGGTTCACGGCACGGGTTGTGGCTGGGCGCGGCGTGCCTGCTGTTGCTCGCGGTGGGCATGTCGCTCTGGAGCGGAGAGCCCGAGGTTCCCGAGGCCCGACCCGAGGAGCGGCTCGTGGCGGAGCGCCCGCCCGTCGAGACCGTGCCCCCTCCCGCCCCCGTGGCGGCTCCTCCCGTGCGCCAGCGCCCGTCTCCCCCACCCCTTCCTCCTCCGCCACCTCAACCCGCGCCGGCCGCGCCCGTGGAGGAGACAGAGCCTCCCGCGCCAGTCCCCGCGCCCGAGGAGAAGGTGGAGGATCCCTTCGAGCCCCAGGAGGATGAGGAGGCCCCCATCCGCACGCTGGTGTCGGTCGGTGACATCCAGCTCGGCGTGGTCCGGGAAGCCACGCGCATCCGAGACGAGGCGAAGCTGAAGGAGACGCTGGTGAGGATTGGAGATGACCTGGACAAGCGCCTCCGGGAGCCTCGGGAGCCGGGCGCTCCGGGACCCCAGGAGGTGCTCGACGGTTACCGCGAGGAGCTCGCCCGGTACATGGACGGAGAGGTCGAGCTGCGCGGCCCTGGCTTCATGGTCGGAGCGGAGATCGGCCCGCCGAGGCCTCGCGAGCAGTGGTGGACGCCCCGCAAGCAGTGAGCCGCACCACTCGCGGCTTCAGCGCCAGCTCATCCGGCACTGCTCACACGCCGCTCCTCGATGAGCCGGGCCGGGCCTTCGGAGCCGGAGGCTGCATGTCGAGCGGTGTGGGCGCCGTCTTCTCCGCCTTGTTGAAGAGCCTGTCCAGCACGCTGTCCATGGCCGAGCCCAGGACGCGCTCTGCGTAGTAGCCCACCATGACGGCGATGATGGCATAGGTGAAGCTGACGGCGCCCTTCGAGCCCAGCACGATGCGGATGGGCGGTGGCACGTCCTGCTCGCTCAGCAGCGAGTCCACGGCCTCGATGCTGAAGAGCAACCGCGACCGGGCCAGCAGGTAGAACACGAACGCGGTGAAGGCCCCGATGGCGGGCCGGACGAACAGGTAGAAGAGGAACTGCCGCCACCTGGGGCCGTTCGCAACCAGGGCCGGAAGCTCGGACGTCATGTTGGCGACGATGGCGCCTCCCGCTCCGAGCAGGACGAGCGGCAGCAGCCTGGCCAGCGTCACCCAGAGCGTCTCGTCCTCGGTGGGAGGGGTGAGCCACACCGCGCGGTTGAAGATGAACGCCAGGACGAACAGCAGCACGAGCAGGATGCCGCTCATTCCCTTCACCAGCATGGTGAGGTTGAGGCGCTGGAAGCCGAGGTCCACGTGCTCGTTCACCCGGCGGCGCACGGCCCGCAGCACGTACCGAGCATGTGTCAGCTTCAGCGAGTCCTCGGGCCCCAGCGGCTCCGGGTGCTTGGAGAGCGCCTCCACCTGTCGGACGGCCAGGGGCAGGGGTCCGGAGTGCTCATCCGCGCCCAGCCACACCTCGCGCACCTCGGGCCGGGTCATGTTCAGCTTGAATTGAGACTCCACCTCCAGCGCCTCGGCGGCGAGCATGTCCACGGGCATGAGGAGCAGCATGTCCGCGCCCACCTCGTGTACCAGTGACCAGAACAAGGTGCTGTTCACCATCCTCCGCGGACGCGCCACCCCCTCCCTGCCCTTGGACTGCCTCGAGAGGGAATCCCTCGCCATCTCCAGGCGCTCCAGCAGACGCTCGAGGAAGGCGCGCTCGTCGGCCGAGGCGGGCTCCAGCCGCGCCTGGATGAGCAACAAGGTGGACTCCATCCGCTGCAGCTTCGCCCAGAGCATCCCCCTGGGGAGCCTGCCCCCTCGAAGCTCGGCGGCGGAGATGACCCGCCACGGCGAGCCAGGAACGGCCTCGTCCATCGTCACCCTCCTCACCGAGGACGGTGGACATGTGAACGAGGCGAGGGCAACCAGGCTCCCCGCCATGCCTCCCCTCCTGACAAGCGAGCCACGGTCGGCGGCTGGGCAGGGGGCTTGCCTAGGCGTCCCCCCGCTGGGAGCGGTACTTCGCCTTCACCTTGCGTCCCCTGGCCTCGAGACCGGGCTTGAGCAGCTTGCGCAGGCCGGGCGCCAGGTAGCCCAGGTGGGACAGCAGGCCCGAGGTCACCGACAGGGTCCGCTCGCGGCTTCCGTCCCGAGCACACTGGAGGACACAGCGGGCGACCTCCTCGGCGGTGCTCATGGGTTGGGAGAAGACGAGGTCAGGCACGTCGTCGAGCTCCTTGAGGATGAAGCCGGTCTCGATCGGCCCCGGGGACACGACGGAGACCGTCACGCGAGTCCCCTCCAGCTCCTCGGCCATGGCGAAGCTGAAGGCGCGCAGACCGAACTTGGTGGCCGAGTAGGTGGCCTCGTGGTCCAACGGGACACGCCCGGCGAGGGAGGCCACGTTGACGATGGCGCCGCGCTCGGCCCGCTGGAGATGGGGCAGGGCCAGCTTGCTGAGACGCAGGGGCGCCTTGAGGTTCACCTCCACTATCTGCTCGATGTCCTCGAGGGGGACGCGCGCCACATCGCCGCGGCTGTTGAAGCCGGCGTTGTTGACCAGCACGTCGATACCGCCGAAGGCATCCACGGCGGACTGAATCAAGGCCTCGCAGCCGGCGCGGTCGGCGATGTCGGTGGGCACGGCCAGGGCATTCTGGCCCAGCTCGTCGGCCAGGGCCCGGAGCGCCGGGGCGGAGCGAGCGGCCAGGACGACTCGAGCCCCCTCCCTGACGAACATCCGCGCGGCGGCCTCCCCCACTCCGGAGGAGGCTCCGGTGACGATGACGGTCTTGTTTCGGAAGCTCGACATGGCAGGCCTCGGGTGGCTGTGGGGAGGCAACATCCTACGACAGTGAGGGCGATATCCGGCTACCAGTCGTAGCGGGAGAGCACGGGGAGGTGGTCGC
>QKJM01000264.1 GCA_003249315.1 Archangium sp. | reverse complement strand
AGCGCAGGGGGCCGACCGGAGAGAACCACCGGAAGCCGAAGCCCACCGAGTGGAACATCCCCAGGGGAAGCTGGTTCTGCGTGTCCTGGAAGAAGCGCTCGTTGACGCCGTAGGCGTTGCCGGCGTCGTAGAAGACCACGCCGCGGATGCCGGCCTTCTCGAAGACGGGGAACTCCAGCTCCACGTTGAGGATGAACTGCTTGTTGCCGCCCACGTCCAGCCGCCTGACGGTCGCGTCCGGCGACTCCGAACTCGGCACCAGCAGTGAGGGGCTGATGCTGCGCAGGTAGTAACCGCGCACGGAGTTGATGCCGCCCACGTAGTAGAGCTCGGAGATGGGCAGCGGCCGGTTCTGCTCGAGCTGCTGGATGTAGCCCACCGTGGCGTTCGTCTTGAAGACGGCGCCCAGGGGCAGCGGGAAGTAGAGCCGCGAGTAGGCGGTGTAGCGGGTGAAGAGGAACGAGCCGCCGAGGAACGACGGGGCGTACTCCACCGAGCCGTAGTGGATGAAGCCCTTGGAGGGGAAGAGCCGGTTGTTGCGCTTGTCGTAGGTGACGGACAGCCGCATCGAGCTCGTCACGCCGCTGAGGAACCGGTTGGCCAGGAGCACGCCGCCGAAGGCATCCGCCGCCCTCACGTCCACGTGCTCCTGCGAGTAGCCCACGTTGACCAGCAGGTCCTCGATGAGCTGATAGCCCACGGACACGCTGCCACCCGTCGAGTTGCGGGTGAAGTCGTCGTAGTCCGCCTGCACCCGGAAGAAGTCCGCGGAGAGGAGGAAGCGGGTGTCCAGGAAGTACGGATCGAAGTAGGAGAGCTGCACCAGCGAGCGGATGCCGGAGATCTGCGCCGAGGCCGACACGCTCTGGCCCCACCCCAGGAAGTTGTTCTGCTGCACCTGGGCCGTGAAGATGAAGTTCTCCACGTTGGAGAAGCCCAGGCCCACCTGGAAGGTGCCGGTGGCCTTCTCCTTCACCTCCACCTGGAGGGCGATGGT
This sequence comes from Archangium sp., assembly GCA_003249315.1. Taxonomy (GTDB): domain Bacteria; phylum Myxococcota; class Myxococcia; order Myxococcales; family Myxococcaceae; genus QKJM01. The sequence continues at coordinate 10,987 of QKJM01000264.1, read as the reverse complement.
GTCCGGGCGACTCCCAGGACGCTGGGTGATCTCCACGGTCTCGAAGAAGCCGAGCGCCGTCACGCGATCCTTGCTGCGACGCACGCCGGTGCCGCTGTAGAGCTCACCCTCGTAGACGCGCAGCTCGCGGCGGATGACCTTGTCGCGCGTCTTGGTGTTGCCCACGATGTCAATGCGCTCGACGGTGACCTGCGCGCCCTTCTGCACGTCGAAGGTGAGGTCCACCGTCCTCTCGTCCGCGTTGATCGCCGTGACGGGGTTGATGTTGGCGTAGGCGTAGCCCCGGTCGTAGTAGACGTCCGTGATGGACTGGATGTCATCGCCGAGCGCCGTGCGGCTGAAGTGCTCGCCCGAGCGCGCGTTCATCAGCTTCGCCAGCTCCTCCTTGGGCACCACCAGGTCACCCGCGAAGTCGATCTTCCCGATGTCGTAGCGCTCCCCCTCCGTCACCCGGATGGTGATGTAGATGTAGCGCTTGTCGGAGGAGAGGGAGACGGTGGGCTTGTCCACCCGGACGTTGATGTAGCCCTCGTCGTAGTAGGTGGCCTGGATGACCGCCAGATCGCGCTGGAAGGCGTCCTCGCGGAAGGTGCCCTCACCCGTGAGGAAGGAGAGGTAGCCGCCCTCCTTGGTGATCATCACCGACTTGAGCTGCTCGGGGGACACCTTCTCCGCGCCCAGGAAGAGGACGTCCTTCACCATCACCTTCGAGTTCTCGTCGATGGTGAAGATGACGTCCACGCTCTGGCCACCCGCCACGGGGACTACCTCGTGGGTGACGTCGGCGAGGAAGTAGCCCTTCTCGACGTACTTCTCGAGGATCTTCTTCTGGGTACGACGCACCGCGTCGCGATCCAGGATGGTGGAGGCCTTGACCTCGATGGACTCCTTCAGATCGTCCTGGCTGAGCTCCTCGTTGCCGGAGAGCTTGACCTCGCGCACCGAGGGGCGCTCCTGGACGCGCACCACGTAGGCGACACCGCCCGAGGGCAGACGCTGCACCAGGAGCTGCACGTCGCTGAAGTAGCCGAGCGCCCAGATGGCACGCAGATCCCCCGCCGTGTCCGCGTCGTCGAAGACCTGACCGACCCGCGTCCCCAGGACCCGACGAATGGCCTCGGACTCGACGCGGCGGTTGCCATCGATGCGAATGTCGACGACCTCACCTGGCTCGAGGTCGTCATCCGCGGCAGGGGTGGCCGGAGTACCGGTCTCGCCCGGATCCTCCTCGGGCGAAGGGGGCGCCTCCGAGGGGACGGCGACCGGCGAAGAATCCCCGTCTGCCTGTGCGAGCGCGCGAGCAGGAGCCACCGCGAACGCGGCGGCAACGAGGAGCGACACAAGGGATCTGAGCGACAGAACGGAGAGCCTCAAAGCAATCGGCCGGTAAAGGGCGGGGCAATCTACGGGAGGATTTCGGCAAGTCTCAACGAGAAATCGAGAGCATGCGAGCGCCATGGGCTCATGCATCGGTTACCTGGCCGCCTACCAGCCGGAGCCTGCGCGGCATGGAGCGGGCCAGGGTTTCATTGTGGGTCACCACCACCGCGGTGATGCCCAGGTCGCGGTTGACCTCCCTGAGGAGCTGGTGGATGCCTTCGCCGGTGGCGGGGTCCAGGTTGCCGGTGGGCTCGTCGGCGAGCAACACCGCCGGCTTGAGGACCAGGGCCCGGGCCAAGGCCACGCGCTGCGCCTCGCCGCCGGACAGCTCGCCCGGCCGGTGCTCCACCCGGGCGCCCAGCCCCACCCGCTCCAGCAGCTCGCGCGCATAGGCGTAGGACTCACCCCGATCCCTCCGCTGGATGAGCGCGGGCATGGCCACGTTCTCCAGCGCGGAGAACTCGGGCAGCAGGTAGTGGCTCTGGAAGACGAAGCCGATGGTGCGGTTGCGGAACTCGGCGATCTCCGCGTCGTTCATGGCGAAGACGCTCCGCCCCTCGAAGAGCAGCTCGCCCGCCGCCGGCGGATCCAACGTGCCCAGCACGTGCAGGAAGGTGCTCTTCCCCGCCCCCGAGGCCCCCACGAGGCTCACCAGCTCGCCTCGGTTGATCTCCAGGGTGACGTCGCGCAGCACGTCGATGCGCTTGCCGTGCAGGAAGTAGCTCTTGAAGACGTTGCGGATGGAGAGCAGCGACATCGTCCTCACTCCGCCTTCAGGCCTTCCACCGGCTCCACGCTGCTCGCCTTGAGCGCGGGATAGATGGACGCCAGATAGGTAACGAGCACCGCGATGATCACGGCGAGCGCCGTCTGCACCGGCTCGATCTTCACCGGCAACGCGGGGATGTAATAGACGGAAGGATCGAGCTTGATGCCCACCTTCTCGATGAAGAAGCACCAGGCCAGCCCGGAGAACAGCCCCAGCAGGCCGCCCGCCAGACCGATCTGCAGGCCCTCGGAGAGGAAGATCTTCACGATGCCTCCGTCCGACACGCCCAGGGCCTTGAGGACGGAGATCTCCTTGCGCTTCTCCAGCACGAGCATGATGACCGTGGCCACGATCAGCCCGGCCGCCACCACGATGATGATGGAGAGGATGATGCCCATCACGAGCTTCTCCAACCGCAGGGCGGAGAAGATGTTCCGGTGGATCTCACCCCAGTCGCGAGCGTTGTACGGGTAGCCACCCAGCTCCTTCCGCACCTGGCTGGCGATCCGCCGCGCATCGTCCACGTCCGCCACCTTCAGCTCGATCCCGCTGGGACCCTCGGTGCCGAAGAGGCTCTGCGCCTCGGAGAGCAGGATGTAGGCGAACTTGGCGTCGTACTCGTACATGCCCGAGTAGAAGATGCCCGCCACCCGGAAGGCCCGGCTCTTGGGGATGAGGCCCGCGGGACCCAGCTCCGCGCCCTGCGGAGAGATGACATTCACCCGGTCCCCCACCACCACGCGAAGGATGGCGGCCAGCTCCCGGCCGAGGATGATGCCGGGCAGCGCCTGCTCCTCGGCGGACTTCGTCGGCCGACCGATGATCGGATCGAACTCCTCCTCGGTCTGCTCGGGTTCCCGGAGGCCGAAGCCACCCAGCGAGCGTCGCGGGACGATCTTCTCCGGGTGCGTCAGGTTCTCCAGCGAGCCCCCTGGAAGCATGTTCTGGGGCAGATCCAGCACCGTGCCCACCGTCTCCGGATCAATCCCCTTGAGGACGATCCCCTGCACCTCGTCATCGGCGAGCACCATCACCGGGTTGTCGATGGAGGGCGACTGCCCCACCACTCCGGGCACCTTGGCGATCTGCTCCATCAGCCGCGGGTACTCGCGCAGGTGGCCGGCGTACTTGGTGACCACCACGTGCGAGTGGGCGCCGAGGATCTTCTGCTGCAGATCCTGCTCGAAGCCGCTCATCACCGAGAGGACGATGATCAGGGACATCACGCCCACGCCCACCCCGCCCACGGAGAGCGCGGTCATCATCATGGTGGGCGATTGCTCGCGCAGCTTGAGGCGGTTGAGCGCGGAGGCGGCGGCGAGCGGATCCTCCAGGCCCAGGGCGCGGATGCGGGTGCGCTCCACCGCGGCCTCCACGGCGCGGATGATGCCGTAGACGATGAGCGGGGGGATGATGCCGAACAGGAGCACCGCCAGCGTCCCCAGCAGCAGCGAGGGACGGAACACCCCCACGTGGCGCCGGGCGACGAAGAGCTCGAAGCCCAGCTTCAGGTCCACCCGACCGCTGCCAGCGGCGATGAAACCGGTGTTGATGCCCAGCACCAGCATCAACACCAGCAGCGAGAAGACGAGCCAGTAGCCCACCACCGGGCGGCCGAGCAGCTCGGCCACGTACGTCACCTCGCGCAGCCGGTAGCCGAGCGACACCTGCAGGTCCGGCAGCCGCTCCATCAGAGAGAGCAGCACCGGAACGGGCAGGCCCAGATAGATGACGCCGATGGTGGCCTCGGGCATGGCCAGCCGCCGCGCCCGCGAGGCACCGATGAAGCCGGCCACGAAGGCCACCAGCGAGGCGGCGATCAACGAGATGGCGAAGGCCCCCACCGGAGGCAGCCCCTTGCCCTCGGCCGAGGCACCACCTCCGTTGGAGAGGAACGTCTGCAGGAGGATGAGCACCAGCTCGGAGAGCAGGATGCCGCCGCCATAGGCGCCCAGGGTGCTCCAGTAGAAGTCACGGTAGTTGGCCAGCCGGGGGTAGAGCTGCGCCCCGGCCGCCGGGCTGGGACCCTCGGAGGAGGGAGGCGCCCGCCGGATGCCCCCGGCGATGAGCACCCAGCCCACCAGCCAGACAACCGCCCCGGCGAACAGGAACCGCTGCCCCGGCAGAGCAGCGACCGACTCCACCGCGGAGGAGCGCATCGCGGTCAGCCCCAGCGCGTTCAGCGTCTGGAGGATCCCCCCCCAGCCGAGTCCGGACAACCCCAGCATGCCCGAGACCCGCGCCCAGGCGTCCGCCTGGGAGATGGCCACGCCGAGCAGCACGGCGCCGACGAGCGCCACCAGGGCGCCACTCCAGATGAAGCTCCAGCGGTAGACGGTCTGCCGTTCGGCGTTCACGAGGTTTCCTGCCTACTTCGCAAGCGGCTTGAGGAGGGGGAACAAGATGACGTCCCGAATGGACGCCGCATCCGTGAACAACATGGCGAGCCGATCAATCCCGATGCCCTCTCCGGCGGTGGGCGGCATGCCGTGCTCCAGGGCGCGGATGTAGTCCTCGTCGTAGTCCATCGTCTCCTGCTGCCCGCGCTGCTTCGCCTCCAACTGGGCGAGGAAGCGCTCCTTCTGATCCAACGGATCGTTGAGCTCGGAGAAGGCGTTGGCGATCTCCCGCCCGGCGATGAACAGCTCGAAGCGATCCGTGATCTCCGGGTTCTGATCGTTGCGGCGAGCCAGCGGGCTGACGGCGGTGGGGAAGTGGGTGATGAAGGTGGGATGCACCAGGGTGTGCTCCACGTGGTGCTCGAAGAGGGCGCCCACCAGCTCGCCATGGTGCATGGTCTCGATGGCGCGGCGCTCGGCCTCGGAGTGCGTGGTGTGGAGCAGCTCATGCCGCAGCCGGTCCGGATCCGTCATGTCCTTGTCGGACAGCGAGGGGACGGCCTCGCGGATGGCCTCGACCATGGAGATGCGCTTCCACCCCTTGGTGAAGTCCAGGATGTGCCCCTGGTAGGGCACCTTCGAGTCTCCCGTCACCGCCTTCGCCGCGCCGGAGAGCATCTCCTCGGTGAGATCCATCAGGTCCTCGTACGTGGCGTACGCCTGATAGAACTCGAGCATCGTGAACTCCGGGTTGTGCCGGGTGCTGATGCCCTCGTTGCGGAAGTTGCGGTTGATCTCGTAGACGCGCTCGAACCCGCCCACCACCAGACGCTTGAGGTACAGCTCTGGCGCGATGCGCATGTACAGATCGATGTCCAGCGCGTTGTGGTGGGTGGTGAAGGGCCGCGCCGCCGCACCGGACACCAGCGGGTGCATCATCGGCGTCTCCACCTCGACGTAGTCCCGGGTATCGAGGAAGTCGCGGATGAAACGGATGAGCTTGTTGCGCTTGAGGAAGGTCTGCTTGACCTCCGGGTTGGACACGAGGTCCAGGTAGCGCTGGCGGTAGCGGATCTCCACGTCGGTGAGGCCGTGCCACTTCTCGGGCAGGGGCCGCAGGGACTTGGTGAGCGGGGTGAAGCGCTGGGCGGCGAGGGTGAGCTCGCCGGTCTTGGAGCGGAAGATGGTGCCCTGGACGGCGACGAAGTCGCCCATGTCGCAGAGCTTGAAGAGCTCGTAGGCGTCGCCGAGAGCGTCCTTCTTGAGGTGGACCTGGATCTCCCCGGAGCGGTCGCGCAGCTTGACGAAGGCGGCCTTGCCGAAGCTGCGCACGGCGACGATCCGGCCGGCCACCTCGTAGGTCAGGGGAGGGGCCTGCTCGAGCTCCTCGGTCGACTGCTGACCATGGCGGGCATGGATGTCCGCGGCCACGTGCTCGGGGCGGTAGCCGTTGCCATAGGGATTGAAGCCGGCCTCGCGCCACTTCTGCGCCTTCTCCAGGCGCTGCGCGTAGATTTCCTGCTCCTTGGACCCGAGGTCCACTTCGGCGGTCTTGTTCTCTTGAGTCTCAGCCATGGCGGGGCGCGGGAAGCTAGCCAAGCGAACCCCGGGAAGCAACGAATGGGCGCAGGAGATGTGCAAAGAGGACGTCAAGCCCAGGAGCCCGGTCGCCCTCCGTCCCGTTCCGACCTCCCGGGAATTCCGTCCTGCCCTGCCTGCGAAGTCACTCCGCTCAGGAGGACATCATCACGAAAGCCGCCACCGCGGCCGCGAGCAGCAGGGGGATGAGCACCTCCACCGGGAAGCGGTGGGTGAGGTGCATGCGGTGCAGGCCCCTGAGCCCGAAGCGCCGCTGCCGCTTCACCCGGGTCATCACCAGCGAGGCCAGCGCTGGCGGGGCCTTCTCACGCTCCACGCCGCGCAGCCGCTGCACGGTGCTGGAGTACTGCTGCCACCCCTGCTGGCACTCGCCGCACCCGTCCAGGTGCTGATGGACCGCCCGGGCCTTCTCGGTCGGGAGTTCCTCGTCGGCGAGCGCGAGGAACAGGGCCCGGGTCTCGCGATGGTTGAGCTGCGCTGGCATGTCCCGGAGTCTCCGCTGAAAGCCGTTCATTCCTCTATCCGCCCCAGGAGCGCCGCCAGCTTCTCCCTCGCCCGGTGGAGCCGGCTCTTCACCGTCCCCAGCCGCAGCTCGGTGATGTCGACGATCTCCTCGTACGAGAGGCCCTCGATGTCCCTCAGCGCCACCAGCATCCGAGCGTCCGGCTCGAGCTGGGAGATGGCCCACTGCACCCGCGCCTGCTCCCGCGCCGCCTCCAGGGCCGCGTCGGGCCCCGGCAAGGCCCCCAACGCCTCCGTCAACGCCCCCTCGCTCTGGACACCATACTCCTCCGACCGCCCCCTGCCCCGCCGCTTCAGGTACTTCAACCGATTGATGCAGTGGTTCTTTCCGATTCGGAACAACCACGTGGACAGCCGGGAGTCCTCCCGGAACCGGCCCAGGTGCTGGTGGGCGCTCACGAAGATGTCCTGCACCAGATCATGCGCCTCCTCCCGGTCCCCCAGCATCCGCACGCAGAAGTCGTAGAGCCGATCCTGGTGGGCCCGGACCAGCTCCTCGAAGGCCTCCGACTCGCCACGCCGGAGCCGGGCCAGCAGCAGCCGCTCCTCTCGCGCGGCGGCCTCGACCCCACCGGACTCCGGCAGCTCCTCCCGCTCCATCCCGAGCACCTCGCTCGAAGACACCGGTGACCTCCCGCGACCCTCGCCGCGCCTCGCCTCCAGGGAACCTTCCCCCACTCCGACAACCGGGCCGGGGAAAGGTTCCAGGAATCCTCGGCGCCGGCTACTCGGGCCCGCTGCGGGTGGGGTTCTTCACCCCCATCAACTGCGAGGTGATGAACTCCTCCAGTTCCCCGTCCAACACCGCCTCCACGTTGCCTGTCTCCACGCCCGTCCGCAGGTCCTTCACCATGCGGTAGGGGGCGAGCACGTAGGAGCGGATCTGCGAGCCGAAGGAGATGTCCTTCTTCTGCGCCTCGGCCTCGGCGCGCTCCTCCTCCCGCTTCTTCATCTCCAGCTCGTAGAGGCGGCCACGGAGGATCTTGAAGGCCATGTCCCTGTTGGCCGACTGCGAGCGCTCCGTCTGGCAGGTGATGATGATGCCTGTGGGCAGGTGGCGGAGCTGGGCCGTCGAGGAGGTCTTGTTGACCTTCTGACCACCCGCGCCACCGCCGCGGATGAACTTCAGCTCGATGTCCTTCTCCGGGATGTCGATCTGGATGGAGTCGTCGACCTCCGGATAGACGTCCACCGAGGCGAAGGCCGTCTGCCGGCGCGCGTTGGCATCGAAGGGGCTGATGCGCACCAGCCGATGCACGCCCACCTCGGCCTTGAGGTAGCCGTAGGCGAACTCGCCTTCGATCCGCAGCGAGACGTTCTTGAAGCCCGCCTCCTCGCCCTCCACCGCGTCGTTGATCTCGACCGTCCAGCCCCGCTGCTCGCAGTAGCGGGTGTACATGCGCATGAGCATGGCGGCCCAGTCCATGGAGTCCGTGCCGCCCGCGCCCGCGTTGATGTCCATGAAGCAACTGGAGTGGTCCTGCTCGCCGGAGAGCATCCGCGCCAGCTCCAGCTTCGCGATGTCCTCCTCGACCGGACCGAGCGACGCCTCGGCCTCCTGCGCGCTGTCCTCGTCGTTGGCCTCCGCGGCCAGCTCGAAGAGCACCTGCGCGTCGTCCAGGCCGCGCATCGCCTTGTCGAAGGCGCCCACGCTCGACTCCAGCGTGGTCTTCTCCTTCAACATCGCCTGCGCCTTGACGTTGTCGTCCCAGAAGGTGGGGAGGGTGGAATCACGCTCGATCAGCGCGATGCGAGACCTCTTGCGGTCGAGGTCAAAGATGCCCCCGGAGCGCCAGGAGGCGCTCCCGAAGGCCGTTGATCTTCTCCATCGAGTCGTTCGCCATGTGTGTCCTCGGTGTACGCCCCCGGGGATCCCGGGCACGCGTACGCCATCTTGTGATTCAAGAAGTCTTCAGGGAAGAGGCCAGCGACTCCGGAGCGCGATGCGCCGCGGGCGCCCACCCCCGGGCCAGCCACAGCGCCCCAGCCATGCCCAGGGAGATGGGGAGGAGGAGCGCGATCAGCCGCCAGTTGTCCTGGTCGAACGGCGGCAGCGCCTTCAGCGCCAGCCCCAGCACGCCCAACCCCGCCAGCACCCACCACAGCTTCCTCAGCCGCTCCCGCGCCCGCTCCGAGCCACGCATCACCTGGATGCCCAGCGGCAGCGCCAGCAGCGTCAGGGGGTTCGCCAGGAAGAGGTTCTCGTTCCGGTACGTCACCGTGTGGTCGGTGCCCAGCCACATGATGAACAGCGCCAGGCCCGGAATCCCGAAGACGAGCCCCAGCACCGCGCTCTCCAGCCCGAGGAGCGCCCGAGGGGCTTTTCCTCCGCGTCGCCGCCCCCACAGGGCCAGGCCCACCGCGCCTCCACCCAGCGCCAACCCGAGCACCAGCAGCATGGGACCGTAGGCCGGCGGCTGCTCGGGCGTTTCCGAGCGCGAGCTGGCGTCGTAGTAGGTGGTGCTCTTCGCCACCAGCGGGTGCTTCCCACCGTCCTCCCCCACCACTTGCAGATCCGCCACCTGCCGCTCCAGCTCCTCGGGCAGGAAGGCCTCCTGCCAGCGCGTCACCGGCTGATCGATCTCGTCGTTCATCAGGAAGTCGAGCAGCAGGCTCATCGCCGGGTTCACCGCCGTGTAGCGCCGGGTGTGGTCCCTCAACGTCATCCGCCCGGGGCCGCTCGTCGCCTGCCGCAACTGCCCGCCCAGCGCCTTGTCCAGGGCGTCCCGCAGCCGGGTGACGCAGTTGTCGTTGTAGTGGTGGTAGAGGTACTCCCGGTTCTCCGGCAGCACGTTCTCCGCCAGCAGCCGCCCCAGCGCCTCCTTCTGGGAGGCCGGGAGTTCCAGCTCCTGGATGCGGACATCCCGGTCCAGCGAACGGTAGAAGCGGAAGGTGGCACCGGGGCTGGCATCGTCCACCCAGAACTCCAGCCGCCCCATCGCGTAGCGCGCCAGCATGCGCTCGTCGAAGGAGAACATCCCGTAGTTGTAGAGGCGCGCCTGCTTCAGCCGTCGGTCCTCCACCACCAGCGAGCCGTGCCCGAACCACGACGGCACGTCGTCTCCCGGCCCGAAGGTCACCAGGTAGATGATCAGATCCTCGCCCTGGCTCTCGCCCGTTCCCCAGGGAGGCATGCTCCGGGCGTGCGCCGGAGAGGCGGCCAGCAGCAGCAGAGCGAGCAGACAGGTGAGCAGAGGGGCAAGGCGCGGCATCGTCCGTCCCGAACAAACGAGGGCGGGCCTACCTATCATGCGCACGCGCCGACTCAATGACTGTGTGTACCCGGTAGGGAGACGGGCGTTCAGTGAAGCCTCCCCCCCTCGCCCTCCACACGGTGCTAGAGTGTACGCCATGCGACCGTTCGTGCTCGGCTGCCTGGCCTGTCTCACCTCGCTGTCCACCCAGGCCGCTCCAGGGAAGAAAGAGGCCACGCGGGTGGTGCGCGAGCTCGACGCACGCGAGGCCCTGCAGGACAGCCTGGAGTCCTTCTTCGACAGCCACCTGTGCTCCCCCCTCAAGAAGGGTCGCTTCCACCTCCCCGAGGATACCGCCGCCCCCGGCGCCTCCCTGCCCGTGGAGGACTTCATCGCCCTCGACGGCTGCAGCGTGCGAGCGCTCTCCTTCGAGCCCTCCCCCGAGGGCGCCTCCGCACGGCTCCTCTTCGAGCTCGACGGCGTGGACCGGGAGGGCGCCCGCCACACCCGCCGCGGCGAGGCCCCCGCCACCTTCCTTCGCTCCCCCAAGGGCGCCTGGCGCCTGGCGACGCTAGAGGTGGCCTGGAAGTCAGAGACCGTGCGCAGCGCCCCCCGCTTCACCGAGCAGGCCGAGGCCGCCGGACTCCTCCTGCCCCCCGGGGCCCGCGGCGAGGGCACCGGCATGCAGGCGGCCATGACCAGCGGCGCAATCGCGGTCCGCGACTTCGACGGAGACGGCCGGCCGGACATCCTCGTCGCCGATCCGCGCGCCCTCTACCTCTTCCGCGCCACCGCGCCCCTGCGCTACAGCCGCACCCGGCTCGAGGTGAAGCCACCCCGGCGCGCCTGGTTCTCCTCGCTCGCCGTCGGTGACTTCGACGCGGATGGAGATCCGGACGTGCTCGCCACTCCCCAGACGGCGTGGAATGCCAAGGCCCCTCCCCTCCTGCTGCGCAACGACGGCGGCACCTTCTCCGCGGTGCCCTCCAAGCTGCCACCCGTCAACGCGCATGCCTCGCTCGCCACCGACTTCGACGGGGACGGCAAGCTGGATGTGGTTCTCCTGCACTACCCCATGCGCTACGGCCCGGACGACTTCCTCGATGCCGACGACGGGCGCCCCGCCCGCTTCTTCCGCGGCCTGGGCGACCTCTCCTTCCAGGAGGTGTCCTCGCCCAAGGAGG
>QKJM01000874.1 GCA_003249315.1 Archangium sp. | reverse complement strand
CCCCTGTCTCCAGCGAGCCGAGGCCTCTCGAAATGCCGAGACGAAGGCTCGGTACTGCTCGCGCAACTCCCTCAGGGCCTGGCGCGTGGACGCATGGCCCAGCGGTCTCGGGCTGCGCGCCAGGCGCTCGGGCCGGGTATGCGGGTGCTGGGCCTGCACTGTCGTTGCTCCCAGGGCAGGCTTCCCCTTCGCACGCGCCTCCGCCTCCACCTCATCCAGCAGCGCTCGCACCTTCCTCCTCCTCTCCTCTTCTCCCCGGTCCTCCCAGCACGGCAGCGGCGCCACTTCCAACTCCACCGGCTCCGCCCACTCCTCCGCGTACCTCCCCTCCCCCTTCGTCACGTCCTCGCTCCTCCGAGCGCTCCAACGCTTCGTCCAGTTGAACCACCGGAACCGCCGCCGTGTCGACCCCAGCAACTGCGGCAGGCACGTGAGGCCCGGCCACTCCGCGCACCTCTCCACCAGCCCCTCCTTCACCCCGTGAGCCAGGATGTAGCGCAGCCTGCCCACCATCGCTGTGTCATCGAGCACCGGCTCCGCCGAGTAGCGTCGCTCCCAGAAGCCGCCCCGCCAGTCGACCAGGCGCCCCACCTTGCGCGAGAGGTTGGCGCGCAGGTACTGCATGAAGGAGGCGAGCGCCGCGCCCTGCGCCCACACCAGCAGGTGGAAGTGGTTGGAGGCGAAGGTGAAGGCATGCAGCCGCACGGCACCGCCGCTCTGTTGCACGGCCTTGGCCAGCACCCCTCCCACCACCTCGTTCACCTCCTGGCTGGGGCGCAGCAGCAGTCGCCCCTGGAAACACCTCGACGTGACGAAGTAGTACCCCTCCTCCTGGAACATCCGCAGCGGCCAGCCCATCCCATCCCCCTCATGCAGTCCCAGAGGCTGCATGCATCCCGCGGGCCACCCGCAACCCCTCGGAAACATTGGGAGCAGGAGCAGCTCACCCGTCCAGTCCGAGTCCCGTTCGAGTTCGTTTCACGCGTGTCGAGTCCTTTGACACCCGAGAAGGGAGAAGGACAAGGACAGAAGGACACCCGAGAAGACACCCGAGAAGGACACCCGAGAAGACACCAGACACCCGAGAAGAAAAGGTGAACGGTTACCCGCGCCAAGTCGGTTTCTTGGAATAGGTTGTAATGCGACTATGCTTCCGCTCGAACCAATGCGACTATGCTTCCGCTCGAACAGGAGGAGTTCGCTATGCCGTGTGTTTTTTGCGAGATGGGAATATGTGTCGACCACAACCTCTCTCAAGCCTACAAGCCCGGACGTTTCCAACCACAATCGTCAGAACCGCGGATGATGAGAATCTTCGATATTCGGGGTCCATCCTTCCTTCCCAGGGACAAGCCCACCCCGGTCAAGCCCACCCCCTCAATCATCGTCCACGGCTTACCGCTGAGAGACTATCTGCGCCTCAAGACGGCACCGCCGGGCAAGCGGGTGGATGTTAGGAAATATGCGGATGGGTGGAAAAAGGGTTCCCAGATCGTGAAGGATGCAAAGAGTCTGCGCTTGGCGTGGGAGAACGCGGCGAAACGGAAACGCGGAGAGGTGAACTGGAAAAGCAGCGAACCGGAAGAGAATATGTGCTCGGGAGAGAACTGGGAGCCCATCGATGAAGGAATGGACGTTGCGCGGGAGATTGAGGATGTTGACTCACAAGAGAACAGGGACGAGGAGGGGAACACATTCTGGAGGGCATACAGATTCCCTTCGGAGGCGGTTGGCATACTTATAACACAGAACGCAGTCGAGCACGGCGACGGTAAAGTCGAACTCGGCATTCGGTGGCTTGTTGGTCATCCGACTATAAAAGGTGCAGGCACGGTTTTGATGGCGAAAGCTGATGAACTGCACCGGACAGCTAAATACAAGGAGTCTCCGATGCATGTTATAGCGTCCGCATCTTCTGTTGGATGGTATAAATCGAAAGGGTTCGAGGTGGAATCGTTCGCGAAGTGTAACGATGACGAAACACCATGCGGGTGTGTCATAATGAAAAAACCGCGTCCGCCTCAGTGAGCACCTCTCCAGGAAGGTGTCCCAAGAAGGTGTCAAACTCGACTGCTGCTGGCTGCTGCTGATAGCTGGCTGGGAAGGTGTTCAAAGGACTCTAGCCCCCCGGTATTTTCAGTGGGTTATGAGCTGCTGGGAATCATCTGACACCTTTCCTGGAGGCTGGGGCGCAGCAGCAGTCGCCCCTGGAAACACCTCGACGTGACGAAGTAGTACCCCTCCTCCTGGAACATCCTCAGCGGCCAGCCCATCCCCTTACCCCTCGTACAGACCGAGGCCCGAAGGTTGTATGCATTCCGCGGGTCACCAGCAAACCCTCGGAAACATTGGGAACAGGGGCGACTCGCCCGTCCAGTCCGAGTCCCGTTCGAGTTCGTTTCACGCGTGTCGAGTCCTTTGACACCCGAGAAGTGGAGTCCTTTGACACCCGAGAAGCGGATGAGAGAACGCGTCTCACGGTGTGCGCGAGGGTCTCGGTCATGTGCCGACGTAGGCCGCGAGGTGCTCTCCGGTGAGGGTGGAGCGGGCGGCGACGAGGTCGGCGGGTGTGCCCTCGAAGACGATCCGGCCGCCGTCGTGGCCGGCGCCGGGGCCGAGGTCGATGATCCAATCGGCGTGCGCCATGACCGCCTGGTGGTGCTCGATGACGATGACCGATTTGCCGGAATCGACGAGCCGGTCGAGCAGGCCGAGCAACTGCTCGACGTCGGCGAGGTGGAGGCCGGTGGTCGGCTCGTCGAGGACGTAGACGCCGCCCTTCTCGGCCATGTGAGTGGCCAGCTTGAGCCGCTGCCGCTCGCCGCCGGACAGCGTGGTGAGCGGCTGGCCGAGGCTGAGGTAGCCGAGCCCGACGTCGGCGAGCCGGTCGAGGATGGCGTGCGCGGCCGGCGTGTGCGCCTCTCCGGCGCCGAAGAACTCCCTGGCCTCGGTCACCGACATCGCGAGCACCTCACTGATGTCACGGCCGCCCAGGTGGTGCTCCAGCACCGAGGCCTGGAACCGCTTCCCCTCGCACTCCTCGCAGGGGGTAGCGACGCCGGCCATCATCGCCAGGTCGGTGTAGATGACGCCGGCGCCGTTGCAGGTGGGGCATGCGCCCTCGGAGTTGGCGCTGAACAGCGCCGGCTTCACGCCGTTGGCCTTCGCGAACGCCTTGCGGATCGGGTCGAGCAGTCCGGTGTAC
>QKJM01000543.1 GCA_003249315.1 Archangium sp. | reverse complement strand
GACTGCGTTCCGTCCACCACCAGCGCCGCCCCCACCTCGCGCACCCGCTCGCCCACCCTCACCAGGTCCAACAACCCCCCGTCCGTCCAGTGGCAGTGCGGCACCGCCACCAGCGCCGTGCGCTCGTCCACCTCCGCCAGCACCGCGCGCGTCCAGTCCCCATCCTCGGGCCGGGCCACCGTCACCACCCGCGCCCCCGTCCGCCGCGCCAGCTCGCGCCACGGGTACACGTTGGAGGGGAAGGCCTCCTCCAGCACCAGCAGCCGCTGGCCCGCTTCCACCCGCACGTTCGCCGCCGCCACCGCCATGCCGTAGCTCACCGAGGGCACCAGCGCCACGCCCTCCACCTCCGCCTCCACCAGCCCCGCGAACAGGCCTCGCAGCTCCTCCGCTCCGGTGAAGAAGTCCTGGGAACGGATGTGCCAGGGCTCCGCCTTCAGCCGCACCGCCGCCTCTCCCGCCTCGCGCACACCACGCAGTTGCGGGGACATGTAGGCACAGTTGAGGTAGGTGACGTCCGCGGGCAGCTCGAAGAGGTGTCGCTGGCTGGGCAGGTGCATGGCATCCAGGCTGGAAGGAGAGTGGCGCGGAAGCGTATCCGGGAGGGGGCCGACGGTGGGCCTCGAGGGAATGCGAATGAGCAGCGCCAACGGTCCGCGGAAGGTCATCCATCAGGCCCGCTCACCCTTCGGGAGCGTGTACGTGGTGGACATCGGCGACGAGCGCACGCTGCGCTTCGGCCGCCCGGATGGCAACCGCCAGTCCGCCCTCCTCAAGAGCGACCCGTCCGCCGTCCCGCTCAGCTACGCGAGGGTGGCCACCGCCGCGCTCGCCTTCACCGAGGGCCGCTCCCACGCCCTGGTGGTGGGGCTCGGCGGAGGTACCGTCCCCAGCCTCCTACACCGGTGCCTGCCCGACCTGGTGGTGGACGTGGTGGAGCTCAACCCGGCGGTGGTGGAGGTGGCCCGACGCTTCTTCGGCCTCCGCGAGGACGAGCGGCTCCGCATCATCGTGGAGGACGCCGCCCGCTTCATGCGCCAGGAGGCCCCCTGCCACTATGACTTCATCCTCCTGGATGCCTTCTCGGATGGCGGCACGCCCCGGCACCTGAAGGAGCCGCCCTTCCTCGAGGACGTCCGGCGCCGACTGGCTCCCGGTGGCGTGGCCGTCATCAACATCGCGCTGGACTCATCGGAGAACAAGGCGCGGCTGCTGGAGACCTTCGCCGGCGTCTTCGAGTCGTGCGCGCGGCTGCGCGGGCCCTCGGAGAGCGCCAACCTCATCGCGGTGGGCACCTCGGGGCCGCTGCCCGCCGAGCCCGTCTTCCGTCACCAGCTCTGGAGACTCGCGCGCGAGCTGGGCTTCCCGGATGTGACGACGAGCGTGGGTGGCTTCACGCCGGTGCCCGGAGGACGGGCGGCCCGGCGTAAGTGATTCGAAAGAAGAATGCGTCCGAGTGGAGAAGCCGTCTTTTAATCTCGTGCTCTACCAGGCTGAGCTATCTCCCGAGTGAGTCGGGAGAGCCGGATTCGAACCGGCGACACCGAGAACCCTTGGCTTGTAGGGCCTCTTCGGCCAGACGCAAAACCATCAAACCGCCGATATCCACAGGGACGCGACACCCCGGCCGGTCCTGACACGCCATTTTCCGGAGAATTTCTTCTGGGTGATTCTCCGGCCTCTTCACAGCAGCCCGGATGCGCATCCACGCCCGTACGCTCGGGCCGAGCAGGAAGCGCGCCGCTCACAGCCGCGAGGACGAGGCATACCCGCTGAAGAGCTCTCCCGAGAAGCGCGCCCGCTGACCACGCTCCGCACGGCGCAGGTAGTCGTTGAGCACGCTCCCACCGCGCGCCTCGTGCTGCTTCGGGTGGCGCAGGTTCATCCTCCCCCGCTTCACCCCTCGGCTGGTGCGGTGGACGAAGACGACCGTCCCATCCTTCTCCACCCGCTCGACGACGCCCACGTGCGTCAGCCCGTCGTTGCGCCGCCCATCCCCGTTGCGGTCATACGTCTCCCGGAAGAAGACCAGGTCTCCCGGCTTCGGCGTCCGCTTGTGCAGGGCTCTGGTCCGCTTCGCCCGCCGGTACATGGCCGTCACCGCATTCTCTCCGGGCCTCATGCCCTCGGAGAGCAGCTCCACGCCCACCTCGCGGTACGCCAGCCGGACCACGCCCGAGCAGTCGTCCGGCACCGAGCGGTACCCACGCAGGGAACTCCCCACCAGCGCGCCGGCCCGCCGGGCCACCCGCGCTCCCCGGCTCGCCGTGGCCTTGCGGCTCCCCGTGGCGCCCGAGGACTTCCTCGAACCCACAGAGGCCTTCACCGCACCACGCGACACGGCCTCGGCCGGAACCGCACCCAGGAGCTCCGCCAGCAACAGGGACAGTGGGAGCTTGCGAAGCATGCCCTCATGGACGCAGAGGGCGCTTCACGCATTCACTCGCGAGGCGGTGTGCATCTCAGTGGAAACATGCACCTACACGGCATGCCCCACCCACCACGAGCGCTCAGGCCCGCGATCTTCTCAGCAGCAGGCCGCCCCCCACCAGGCCCAGCACCAGCCCCGCCGCCTTCGTCGGGTGCCTCCTCACCAGGGACTCCAACACATCCACCCGGTCCGCCAGCAACAGCAGCAGCACGTGCTTCACCCGGTACTCGGGAATTCCATACGCCACCCGCCTCAACAGTCCGCTCAACCCCCGCGGCGGCGCCGTCGTCCCGAACACCGGCGTCAGCTCCTCCAGAGAGGCCCTCTTCAGCACCTGCACCCCCGGCCTCGCCTGTTGCTCCGGCGCCTCCCAGTGCGCCCCTCCCCGCACCTCCGGGCGCAGCTCCCTCGGCACCCCGGGCCGCTTCTTCGCATCCCCGTCCACTCCCCACCCGAGCACCTTCCTCCGCGCTCTCATCTCCACCTCCTCACGCATGCCCGTGCGGCAACAGCACGCACTTGATGCAGTCATCCTTCCTCTCGGAGAACAACTCGTAGGCCTTCGCCACCTCCCCCAGCGGGAAGCGGTGGGTGATGATGCCGCGCGCGTTGATTCGCCCCTCCCGGATGTGCTCCAGCAGGTGCCCCATATAACGCTTCACGTTGCACTGGTTCATCCGCAGCGTCAGGCCCTTGTTCATCGCCGTGCCAATCGCCACCAGGTTCCACGGTGGCCCGTACACGCCGACAATCGAGATAATCCCTCCCTTGCGC
>QKJM01000119.1 GCA_003249315.1 Archangium sp. | reverse complement strand
GCGTACGCTGCGAGAGATGGTGCGCCGGGGCGAGGTGCTCAAGGAGGGCAAGCGCTTCCTCCTCTCGCCGCAGCAACCTGTTGGAAGAGAAGGGGACGGGGGAGCCCGTCCTCCCAGCGTGCGACGCCAGCGCGAGGCGTTCGCTCCGGGAGGGGGGAGAGCACCCGAGCGGGAGGCCCGCCGTCCCGGAGCAGGGCGCGAGGAGGTGCGGCTTCCGGAGTGGGATGCGCGCTCCGCTCCTCGCGGGCGCGCCCAGTTCGGAGGTGGTCCCACCCCCCGCGGTCGTTTCGTGAGGGAGGGCAAGCCCGAGCAACCCGGCCGCGGAGGCCGCTTCGAGCCGCGTGGCCCCGCGCCACGGGAGCGCTTCGAGCCGCGGCGCCGGAGCTGGGGCGAGCCTTCCGAGGCCATCTCCGTGGAGGGCATCCTCCACGTCCACCGCGACGGCTACGGCTTCGTCCACCCCTCCTCGGGCCAGGGCGACAACATCTTCCTTCCACCGCAGGAGGTCGAGCGCGCCCTGGACAATGATCGTGTCCTCGTGCGCGCCTGGGGCCGCCCCGGTCGCATGGAGGGCCGGTTGCTGCGCGTGGTGGAGCGCATCCGGCAACTCGCCGTGGGCACCTATATGGAGCGCGGTAAGCGTCATGCCCTGGTGGTGCCCTTCGACAAGAGCCTCCAGGCCCAGGGGCCCATCCGCGTCCCGGCCACCCAGATGGCCCGCGACGGAGACGTGGTGAAGGTGCGCCTGGGCGTGGGCGGCGAGCTGCTCGAGCCCGGCGAAGGCCTCTACGGCGAGGTCTCCGGCTCCCTCGGCAAGACGGGAGATCCGAGCGCGGAGGTGCTCTCCATTGCCTACTCGGCCGGCTTCTCCGACGAGTTCCCCCCCGAGGTGATGGATGAGGCCGACGGCATCGGTGTCGCCGTCACCGAGGAGGATGCCCGCACCGAGGGCCGCAGGGACTTGCGCTCCCTGCCCCTTGTCACCATCGACGGCGAGGACGCCCGCGACTTCGACGACGCCGTCTACACCGAGCTCCACCCCCAGGGGTGGCGCCTGGTGGTGGCCATCGCCGACGTCACCCACTACGTCCGTGAGGGCAGTGCGCTCGACGCCGAGGCCCTGCGCCGCGCCACCTCCGTCTACCTGCCCGATCGCGTCCTGCCCATGCTCCCGGAGCGGCTGAGCAACGGCATCTGCTCGCTGCGACCCGATGAGGATCGGCTGTGCATGGTCGCCGATATGGTGCTCGATGCGCGCGGCAAGCTGCTCTCCAGCGAGATCTACCCGGGCGTCATGCGCAGCCACGCTCGCTGCACCTACAACGAGGTGCAGGATGTGCTCGACGGCAAGGACGTCCCCCACCGCAACGCCTTCAAGCCCCACTTCGAGCGCCTGATGAGTCTGGCCCGCGTCCTCATGGGGATGCGCAAGGAGCGCGGTGCCATCGACTTCAACCTGCCCGAGCACAAGGTCGTCCTGGGGCCCGATGGACTGCCCCAGCACATGGAGCAGCGCGAGCGCAAGGACAGCCACCGTCTGATCGAGGAGTGCATGCTCGCGGCCAATGAGGCCGTGGCCCGCTTCTTCTCCGAGGAGGGCCTGCCCAGCGTCTACCGCTTCCACGGCGAGCCCGACGAGGAGAAGCTCGCCACCTTCGCCCAGCTCGCTCAGGCCTACGGCTTCCGCCTGCTGCCCGAGGATGTCACCTCGAAGGAGCTCAACGCCTTCATGGCTCAGCTCCAGGGCCACCCCGAAGAGCGTGCCCTCAACCAACTCCTGCTGCGCTCCATGATGCAGGCCGTCTACACCTCCTCCAGCGTGGGCCACTACGGACTGGCCGCCGAGTTCTACCTCCATTTCACCTCTCCCATCCGCCGCTACCCGGATCTGCTCGTCCACCGCCTCCTCAAGGCCCATTGGCTCCGCCGAGGGCAGGATCGCTCCGAGCGTCAGTTGGAGCGCGAGGAGCGTGAGCTGGAGGCCATGTCCGCCCAGAGCTCCGAGCGCGAGCGCGCCGCCATGCAGGTGGAGCGCGAGGTCGTCTCCTTCTACGCCGCCTTGATGATGAAGGACCGCATCGGCGAGGAGTTCGACGCCACCGTGTCCGGCATCGCGGAGATCGGCGCCTTCGTCGAGCTCGACGAGGTGCATGTAGAGGGCCTCGCCCGCGCCGACTCGCTCGGGCCTGGAGCTCGCTTCGACAAGGCGCTTCACTCGCTCGTGTACCCCGGCGGGATGCGCGTCCGCGTCGGCCAGAAGCTCCGGGTGCGGCTCATCAACGTCAACGTCCCCCTGCGCCGGATTGAATTCGAGGCCATCGAGTTCGAGGGACGCGCCGTTCAGGCCCTCGCCTCCGCGTCCCGGATCGCCGAGCGCGAGGCCCGCGAGGCTCGCAAGCGCCAGGCGAAGGAGGAGCGGCGACGGATCGCACGCATGGCCCGCGAGCAGGAGCGCGAGGAGCGGTGGGGTCCTCCTCCCTCGGCGCCCGTGGTCGCTCCCGAGGTTGGCGCGCCCGCAGTGCCGCAGGCCCCCGTCACCGTGGAGCCGCCTACCGAGGCGGTCGCGCCTCCTCCCTCCGCTCCGCCGGGCTTCGATCGCCTTCGCGCCCTCGCCGCTCGGGCCGAGGCCCCCGTTGTGACTCCCGAGCCTCCTGCCGCCGCCCCCGAGGCCGTCGCCGTTCCTCCCCAGCGTCGGCGTAAGGCCGCTGCTCCCGCCAAGGAGAAGGGGAAGGCCCCGGCGGCGAAGAAGGCTCCGGTGGCCAAGAAGGCCCCGGCGGCGAAGAAGGCTCCGGTCGCGAAGAAGGCTCCAGTGGCCAAGAAGGCTCCGGTCGCGAAGAAGGTTCCGGTGGCCAAGAAGGCTCCGGTGGCCAAGAAGGCTCCGGTCGCGAAGAAGGCTCCGGTGGCCAAGAAGGCTCCGGTGGCCAAGAAGGCTCCGGCCGCGAAGAAGACTCCCGCGAAGAAGACTCCAGTGGCCAAGAAGGCCCCTGCGCGGAAGAAGGCCCCGGTCGCGAAGAAGGCCTCTTCTTCTCGCAAGCCGAAGAAACGGTAGGGCAGGGGGCTTTCACGGACTCAACCCGGGATCCGTGGCACCCTCACCCCATCCCTCTCCCAGGGGGAGAGGGGGTGGTTCTTCATTCCCCTCTTCCTCCGAAACGCATCAGATCCAGGAGTTGCTCGGTCGTGAGCGCGGCCGCTCCGTCTGCCTCCGATAGCAGGCTGTTGGCCAACTCCCTCTTCTCCTCGTGCAACGAGAGGATCGCTTCCTCCAGCGTTCCCTCCGATATCAGCCGACTGACTGTCACTGGCTTCGTCTGGCCGATCCGGTGCGCTCGATCCGTCGCTTGATCCTCCACTGCCGGGTTCCACCACGGATCCAGGTGGATGACGTGGTCCGCCGCCGTCAGGTTGAGGCCCGTTCCCCCTGCCTTCAGCGAGATCAGGAACACATCCCCCTCTCCTCGTTGGAAGGCCTCCACTCTCGTCTCTCTCTCGGCCGCCGGCGTCTGCCCGTCCAGGTATTGCAGCGGTACGCCTCGCGCCTCCAGCGCCTCGCGCACCAGCCTCAGGTGCTTGACGAACTGGCTGAACACCAGCGCTCGACTCCCTCCCGTTCGCACCTCCTCCACCAACTCCAGGACTCGCTCCAGCTTGGAAGAGGCCAGCGGCGAGTCCTCATCCACCAGCCGCGGGTGGCAGGCTGCCAGACGCAGTCTCGTCAGGGCCGCCAGTATCTCGAAGCGCTTCTGCCTCTCCATCTCCGCCCCTCCCTCCAACCTCGCCAGGGCCGCCAACCGCACGTCCTCATACAGCCGGCGCTCCCCCTCCGAGAGTGTGACGGGAACCACCGTCTCCATCCGCGGAGGCAGCTCGCGCGCCACCTCCCCCTTCGTTCTCCGTAGCAGGAAGGGCCTCACCACCCTCGCCAATGCCGCCCTCGCCTCCGGGTTCTTCTCCCTCTCAATCGGCCCGGAGAAGCGCGCGCGGAAGTTCTCTCGACTCCCCAGTAGCCCCGGGAAGACCAGCCGGTAGAGGCTCCACAGCTCCGATAGCCGGTTCTCCACCGGCGTCCCCGAGAGCGCCACTCGCGCCTCCGCCCTCAACCCGCACACCGCCCTGGCCCTCGCCGTGTCCGGGTTCTTCACCGCCTGCGCCTCGTCCAGCACCAGCGTGGCGAAGCGCACCTCGGCGAAGCGCTCTGCCTCGCGCATCACCAGCCCGTAGCTGGTCACCACCAGATCTCCCTTTCCCAGGTCCGCGAGCAGGGTCTCCCGGTCCGATCCTCGGTAGTCGTGGACCTTCAGCGAGGGCGCGAAGCGGGCCGCCTCGCGCTCCCAGTTGAAGCACACCGAGGTGGGCGCCACCACCAGCGCTGGACCCTCCTTGGCTCGGTACACCAGCAACGCCAGCGCCTGCAGCGTCTTGCCCAGTCCCATGTCGTCCGCCAGCACGCCGCCCCCTCCCCAGGCCGCCAGCCGCGCCATCCAGGTGAAGCCCTCGCGCTGGTAGTCGCGCAGCTCGGCCCGCAGGCTTCGAGGCACTCGCACCTTCAGCTTCTCCGCCTCGCGGATGCGAGTGGCCAACCGCTGCCAGTCCGGCGGCGCCTCCACCTCCGCGCCCTCCTCGGCCAGCCTGTCCAGCACCGGCGCCGCCGCCGCACTCACCTCCCATCCCTGGCGGGTGGCGTGGGCCAGATCCGCCAACGGAGCCAGCCGCTCGCGCAACGCCTCGGTGAGGCGCATCCACCTTCCGGGCCCGAGCGGCACGTAGCGTTGCCCCCGTCGTAGGGCCTCCAGCAGCACCGCCAGC
This sequence comes from Archangium sp., assembly GCA_003249315.1. Classification (GTDB taxonomy): domain Bacteria; phylum Myxococcota; class Myxococcia; order Myxococcales; family Myxococcaceae; genus QKJM01. The sequence continues at coordinate 7,201 of QKJM01000119.1, read as the reverse complement.
TTCACCCGCTCCTCATCCACCTCTATCGCCCCCTCCACGCCGAACCAGTCGCGCTGCTGGCGCACCTCCACCTTCAGGCCCCTGGCCTCCGGCGAATGCACCACCCTCCACGGCTTCGACTCCTCCCACTCCACCCGCAGCGCCGGGCCCACCAGAGGCTCCAGCCTCTCGAGGAAGCCGAGCGCCGCCTCCGCCCCCTCCAGCGTGAAGCGGCCGTGGACCTCGGGCAGGGCCAGCTTTTCGCGGAGGGCGTCCAGCTCGGCGCGCTCGGCAGCCAGGTGTCTTCGGACCCGCACCCGCTCGCCACCGCGCACGGCGCGCACCGTGTCGGAGCCTTCTCCGGCCACCAGCGGCGGAGCCTCGGGCAGGGGCTGGACGAGCAGAGCCCCCTCCAGGGAGTCTCCAGCCGGACGCAGGCGAAGCAGCAGCCCGGGAGTGGGAGGGACTTCTCGCGCCTCCAGCGAGGCGGGCAGGGACACCGGGAATGCGGCCTCCACTCCCCCCAGCCGCCGCAGCAGCTCCCCGCGGGCCTCGCCCGGCAGCCGCGTGCCCTGGCTCGTCACCACGTCCAGCACCGCGAGGGCCTTGGGGGTCACCGTCACCAGCGTCAGCCGGGGCAGCTCCGGCTCCAGGTACATCCATGGCAGCGGACTCGTCCGCTCCGGCGGCGGCACCAGCTCGGTGGGGAGGATCGGCTCTCCCTCCAGGGCGGGACGCAGCCGCAGCGCTCCTTCCTCGGCCTCGTTCTCCTCGAAGGCGAAGCCCAGCGTCGCCTCGCGCAGTCGCAGCGGCACCTCTGGCCTCGAGGCGAGCACCAGCCGCGGGCTGTGCGCCAGCAATCGCAATGCCTGCATCACCAGGTGGCGCCGGCTCTCCATTCCGGAAATCCAACTGGTCATCCGTCCCAACTCCAGCGCCTGTGCCTCCTCGGGTGAACCGAGGCTGGCTCGGGCCTGCTCCCATTCCCGGGCGGAATGGGGCGAGAGGAGCGCGCCTCTGGAGAAGCCGCCGCGCTTGAGGGGCCGGTGGATGTAGGGCTTGAGCTGAGGCTCCTGTCCAGGCTCCAGTCCCTCCAGGCGGAAGGAGACGAGGACGGACTCGGCGGCCGGCCTGGCCCGGGCCTCGAGGCTGGCCTTCTCCAGGACGGCGAGCAGGTGCGGCCCGGGGGCGACGAAGAGCTGCTCGGCGAGCCGGGCGTTCTCCCGGGCATGGCGGGCGTCGGCGAGCACGGCGCACAGCGCGTCGATGGCGGCCAGCGCGTGTACGCAGCAGGCGTAGGCCTCTCCGGGGCTACACGGGCAGCGGATGCCTGTCTCTTCGTCCTCCAGCAGCCGCAGCAACTCCAGCCGCACCTGGGCTTCGGTGGAGTGGGCGCCGGCTCGGCCTCCGGGGAGCACCTGGCTGTCGCGCTCGACGGCGATTGCCACCGGGGGCGTGCCCTGGATGAGCAACTGGAGGCTCCCATTCGGGATGCGAGGCACGGCATGCGCGCGCACCCGGGCGCGCGCCCGCCCCAGGGACTCCACGAGCGGCTGGAGGCGCGGATCCGTAGGGGAGGGGGGCCACGGCGTGTCGCGTTCCCACTCGAGTCCCTTGCGGATGAACTCGGCCTCGGTGCGGGCGAGGTTCCAGGCGGCCTGATGGAGCGCGGTGCGAGCCTCGGCCAGGTAGCTCGGCAGCTCTAGCCGGCCCTCGAGCAGATCGGTGAGCGGGCGGGTGGCGAGGAGGTAGAGGTGGAGGCCGGTGGCGAGGGGCTTGGGGAGGAAGGCCTCCGCGCTGGAGGCGGGGACGCGGCGCAGGTGGTCGAGCTGGTGGCTCTTCAGCCAGGCGGGGATGTCCTCGGGGGCGAGCGTCGTCTCGGAGGAAAGCGTCTTCTCAGAGGGGATCGGCGGCTCGGGGGTCTCCGACTGGAGGAAGGCCAGACCGAGTGCCACCGCGTGCTCGCAGGTACCGCTCTCGAAGAAGAAGGGACACTGGCACTGGATGATGAGTCCCTCGGCGTCGGCGGACACCTTCACCGAGAAGCGCTTCCCACTTCGGCCTCGCACGGCCCCCTGGATGGCCTCGGGCGAGGCTCGCAGGGACTCTACGCGGCCACGGGCCAGCAGCTCCCGGCCACGGACGTAGCTGGCGATGCCGGCCGTCTCCTGGAACTCCAGCTGGGTGAGCCAGCGCCGCAGCCAGGGACCAGGGGAGGGGCGTGACTTGGGTGACTTCCATAGTTCGGTGGCGGACATGACTCGGAAGATAACCTCCGTGTCCGCTCCTGTCCGTGACCGACCGGGGAGTGGCTGCTCGCCCTCCGCTGCGGGTTGGGGGATTCCGTTCCGGCGCTCAGGCTCGCAGCGCCACCACCGTCACGCCGTCTCCGCCCTCGTGGTTCTCTCCCGGGCGGAACATCCGGATGTACGGTGACGCCGCCAGGTAGTCGCGGATGCTCTGGCGCAGCACCCCCGTTCCGTGCCCGTGGATGATCAGCGCCGACTCCTCTCCGCTCCTCATCCCCCGGTCCAGGAAGCTCTCCAGCTCCGTCAGCGCATCGTCCGCCCTCATCCCTCGCACGTCGCAGCGGTAGTTCGTCGCCTTCACCGCCTCCGGCGCCACCTCCTTCGCCCGCTGGAGCTGCTTCGCCTGCTTGTTCCTCTCCGGGAACTTCGCCACCTTCGGCTTCCCCGCCCGCGCCCCCGACAGCTCCGACACCGGCACCCTCATCTTCATGATGCCCGCCGCCACCAGCGCCTGATCTCCCGTCAGCTCCAGAATCTCCACATCCTTGTCCAGCCCCGAGTGCCGCACCCAGGCTCCCACTCGGAGATCCGCCGGCTGCGGCGCCTCCACCTGGAAGAGCTCCGCCCTCGCCTCCTTCGCCCGCTGGTTCGCCTCCTCCACCCGCTGCAGGAGCTGCGCCCTTGCCTCAGAGGCCGCCTTCTCGTTCGCCTGGGCCCTCAGCGTCTTCAGCAACTCCTGCACTTCCGATGCCGCCTGCTCGCTCGCCGCCGCCACCTCCTCGTTGAAGCGCATCATCCTAGCCTTCCGCTCCCGCTCGAACTGCTGCTTCTGCTCCTCCAGCTCCCGCCGTAGCCGCTCCGACTCCTCCGCCGCCACCTTCGCCCGCTCCAGCTCCTCCTGTAGCTTCCTCCGCTCCTCCTCCGCCGCCGTCAGCGCCTTGGCCAGGGCACCGCCCGCATTCATCGCCAGATCCCTCGCCCGCTCGCAGATGTGCGTCGCCAGCCCCATCCTCGACGCCACCTCGATCGCCGACGAGGCCCCCGCGGCTCCGAGCTGCAGCTTGTACGTGGGCGCCATCTTCTGTGGATCGAAGCCCACTCGCGCGTTGAGGAAGCGCGGATCCATGTGCGCCAGCGCCTTGAGCTCCTCCAGGTGCGTGGTCACCAGCACCACCGCTCCCTTGCTCAGCAGCTCCTCCAGCACGGCGATGGCGATCGCCGCGCCCTCCCGCGGATCCGTGTCCGCGGCGATCTCGTCGATCAGCACCAGCGAGCCCTTGCCCGCCACCTCGGTGATGTCCCGCAGCATCGCCACATGCGCGCTGAACGTGGACAGGCCCTGCGACAGATCCTGCGCGTCTCCCACCGTGGAGTGGACCGTGTGGTACAGCGGCATCCGCGAGCCTTCACCCGCGGGGATCGGCAGTCCCGCCCGCAGCATCAGCACGCACAGGCCCACCGCCGTCAGCGTCACCGTCTTGCCGCCCGCGTTCGGACCCGACACCACCAGCGCCCGGGCCTCCGTTCGCATCTCCACGTCGTTGGGCACCACCTCGATGTCTCGTAGCACCAGCCGGGGATGCCTCAGCCGCCGCAGCGACAGCTCCTCCACCCCCTCGAACTGCGGCTCCCAGGAGCGCAGGTCTCCGGCCAGCACCGCCGCAGCCTCCGCCTCGTCCAGCTCCGCCAGCGCCGCCATTCCCTCCAACACCCCCTCCGCCTCCCGCCCGAGCTGGTTCGTCAGTTCCTGGAGGATCCTCCGCTCCTCCTCCAGCACCACCGAATGGGCGATCGCCAGATCGTTCCCCATCCCCACCAGCGCCTCGGGCTCCACGAACAGCGTCTGGCCCGTCTGGCTCGCGTTGTGGACGATGCCCGGCACCTCGCTCCGGTAGTTCGACACCACCGGCAGCACGTACCGGTTGTTGCGGATGCTGTAGTAGCTCTCCCGCAGCTTCAGCAGGAGGCTCTCGTCGTGGAGCATCTCGTCCAGCCGCGATTTGATCCGCCGGTGCAGCCCGCGCACCTTGTCCCGCGCCTCGCGCAGCTCCGGGCTCGCCCGGTCGGAGATCTCCCCATCCGACTCGAAGCTCCGATCAATCCGCTTCGCCAGCCCCTCCAGCTCCGGCAGCCGCTTGGAGATCGCCGCCAGCCTCGGAACCAGATGCTGGCGCTCCTCCAGCGCCTCTCGCGTCCGGATGAAGGCGAACAGGAGCTGCGCCGCGGCGATCAACTGCCTGGGCTCCAGCAGGCCCTGCTTCTGCGCCAGCTCCATCGCGGCCCGCAGGTCCGACACCCCTCCCAGGGGAAGGGAAAACTGCTCCTGGGACAGCCGCCGCGCCTCGGCGACCAGTGCCAGGGCCTCGGCTACCTCCTCCTCCGTATCCAGGAAGGGGCGGGCGAGCGCTCGCTCCCTCCCGGTCTCGGTGCGGCAGCGGTGGGCGAGGGCGCGGAGCACTTCCGCGAAGCCAAGGTCTTCGAGTGTTCTCTGAGCAATCTGCACGGTCATGGGTTTCATGCGCGGCCAGGCGGCCGTCAAGAGGAAGTCGAATGGTTGTGGCCGCCGTCGCCGCTCTGCTATCTGCCAGCCATGCTGTGGTTTTTCGTGGCCAGTACCCTGTTGGCCGCCCTGGACGCACCGGAGCCGGCGAACCTGACGACGGCCCTCGCCCAGGAGGCGGAGGGAGACAGCGCGGGGGCGCTGGAGACGATGGAGGCGGTTGTGCGCGCCCGGCCCACCGAGCCCCTCCCCCGGGTCGAGGCGGCTCGCCTCCTGCTGAAGCAGGGAGGTGCGCTCGAGCGGGCGGAGACCCACCTGGACGTGGCCGCCGCGATTGCCCCCGACAACCCTCGCGTACACTACCTCCAGGGGCTGTTGTGGGAGGAGCGGGGCCAGCCCCTGCGCGCCGTCCGCTCCTACGAACTGGCCGTGTTCTACCGAACGTCCTACGCGGACGCCCACTTCCGCGCTGGCAGCCTGTGGGTTTCCCTGGAGGACTGGCTGCGCGCCGAGCTGCACTTCCGCTACCTCCGCCGCCACCGCCCCGAGTGGGTCCAGGCCCGCCTCCAGCTCGCCTACGTGCTCGAGCAGCAGGGCCGTGTGGCCGATGCCGAGCGCGAGCTGCTCCTCCTCCGCGGTGAACAGCCGGCCAACGTCCTGATTACCCGCCGGATGGCGGATTTCTACGAGCGCGTTGGACGCCCCGAGCAGGCGGCGAAGCTGCGGACCAGCCTGGAGCCCCCCGCTCCCAGGAAGAAGATGCGGCCGCTGCGCCCGTCGCGCCGGTAGGGGAGCTTCCGGCCCCTGTGTGATTGCGTCACGCGCGCTGACGCATACACTGCGACTGCCTTGAAGACCGCCAACCTCGCCATCGTATTCACCGACATCCAGGGCTTCACCGAGCGGACCAGCCGGCAGACCCTGGAAGAGAACCAGCGCCTCCTCCAGGTGCATCACCAGCTCCTGGCGCCCGTGTTCAAGGCGTTCGGCGGGCGCATCATCAAGTCCATCGGAGACGCCTTCCTCGTCACCTTCGAGTCCCCCACCCAGGCCGTCCTCAGTGGCATGGCCCTCCAGGATCGGCTCTGGCAGCACAACCGCACCGCCCCCGAGGCCGAGCGGCTGGACGTGCGCGTGGCCATCAACGTGGGCGAGGTGCGGGTGGAGTCCAGCGACGTCTTCGGCGAGCCCGTCAACATCGCCTCGCGCGTGGAGTCCCTCGCCGAGGCCGGGGAGGTGTTCTTCACCGAGGCCGTCTACCTGGCGATGAACAAGGCCGAGGTGCCCTCGCAGGAGGTGGGCGCCTTCGAGCTCAAGGGCATTCCCGGGCAGATCCGCGTCTTCCGGGTGCCCCGTGCCCCCTACCGGGTGGAGGCCCCCGGATCGCCGGTGCAGCCCCCGGCCGAGGAGCAGCCACCCTTCGGCAACCTGGCGCTCTCCCGGGTGCCCGAGTCCCAGCTCGCGTCCGGCGCGGACATCGCCGCGGCCGCGGCCGCCATCGGCCAGCGCGCGGCGGATGTCGGCGGCCAGCTCGTGGAGCGCACCAGCGCGGTCCTCCAGTCCGCCGTGAAGAGCGGCCGGCGCTCGCCTCCGCCCAAGGTGCTGGCGGCGGTGGGAGGGGGCGTCCTCGCGGTGCTGCTCGGCTCGGCGCTCGTCCTGACGCGCGAGAGCCCCGCCGAGAAGGCCATCGCCGAGGTGGCCCAGGCCGCCTCCCGCGAGCAGAAGCGCGAGGCGCTGGCGAAGGCGGGCAAGCTGATCGACGCGCTGGAGGACGCGGCCGAGAAGGCCTGGTTGTCCGGCCAACTCGACGAGGCCGTCGGCCGGCCCGATCGGGCGGTGCGGGACTACATCACCGCGACGAAGGCCGGCAGCGGCGAGGCCGAGGATCGGATCGTGGAGCTGCTCGAGCACGAGAAGTGCAACGTCCGCTCCGAGGCCGCCGAGGCCCTGGGCATCCTCAAGCTGACCTCGGCGCGTGGCGCGCTGGAGACCCTGGCGGAGAAGGGCGGCCCGGACGAGGAGGGCGACAGCCTCTTCGGTCTCGGGTGCGACTCGAAGAAGGCGGCGAAGCAGGCGCTGGAGCGGATCGACCGCTGAGCGGATCAGGGGGACGACGTGAGACGGGTGAAGACGGGACTGGATGTATGGGTGGAGCAGGGCTTCGCTCCGCTGAAGGGCAAGCGGGTCGGGGCCATCGTCAACCCCACCAGCGTGGACGCGGGCTTCCGCCACTTGGCGGATCTGCTGGCCGGCACGTCCGGGGTGACGCTGGCGGCCCTCTTCGGCCCCGAGCACGGCGTGCGCGGAGAGGCCCAGTACATGGTCGCCGTGGACGATGCGAGGGATCGGCGCACCGGTGTCCCCGTCCACAGCCTCTACGGCTCCACCTTCGAGTCCCTCTCCCCGCGCCCCGAGTGGCTCGAGGGACTGGACGCGCTCGTCTTCGACATCCAGGACGTGGGCAGCCGCTACT
>QKJM01000391.1 GCA_003249315.1 Archangium sp. | reverse complement strand
TACCTGAGAGACTCCGCTCCCGGCACAACGGCCACTCCTCGGGCGGGAGCCGTCGTGTCACGACTCGGTGACTTCCTTTCAGGTCTCGGCACCCCGGAGCGCTGTGCTCCGCCCATCCACCTGCGCGGTCAAACCGCACCGAGAAGGTCGCGGGGGGCGGTGGAATCAGGTAAGAGCCGACCCGCCATGCTCGTCTCCGTCGTCATCCCCGTCTACAACGAGGTGTCCACCCTGGAGGAGCTGCTTCGCCGCGTCACCGCCGTGGACTTCCCGAAGGAGCTCATCATCGTGGATGACTGCTCCCGCGACGGCAGCCGGGAGTTCCTCCATCAGCTCGCGGAGCAGGGACTGACCCTGCTCGGCGGCGAGGCGAAGAACCGCAACGCGCTACGCGTCGTCTTCCAGGAGTACAACCAGGGCAAGGGAGCGGCCCTGCGCCGCGGCTTCATGGAGGCGAGCGGGGACATCGTCATCGTCCAGGACGCGGACCTGGAGTACGACCCCCAGGACATCCCCCGCGTCATCCAGCCCATCCTCGATGGCGATGCGGACGTGGTGTACGGCAGCCGCTTCACCGGCACACCGAGGCGCGTCCTCTACTTCTGGCACTCGGTGCTGAACCACGTCCTCACCACGCTCTCCAACATGACGAGCAACCTCAACCTCACGGACATGGAGACCTGCTACAAGGCCTTCCGCGCCGAGGTGCTGCGCTCGGTGGACGTGGAGGAGGACCGCTTCGGCTTCGAGCCGGAGATCACCGCCAAGGTGGCGCGAGGCGGCTGGCGCGTCTTCGAGGTGCCCATCAGCTACCACGGGCGCACCTACGAGGAGGGCAAGAAGATTGGCTGGAAGGACGGCGTACGGGCCCTGTACGCCATCGGAAAGTACGCCCTCAAGCGCTGAGGCCGAGGCGCTCCCTCGCCCGCCCCTCCCTCCAGCAGTGGTTCCCCTCCGGGGGGGACGCCCTAGCTTCCCAGGGTGCTCTCTCGATTTCTTCTCTACGGGTGTGCGGGGTGGGTGCTGGAGGTGGGCTTCACCGGGCTCGGCGCGGCCCTCATGGAGAGGGACCGGAGCGGCACCGCCCGCACGTACCTCTGGATGCACCCCATCTACGGGGCCACGGCGCTGGGGCTGGAGTTCCTTCATGACCGGCTGCACGCTCTCCCCCGGCCGGTGCGAGCCCTGGCCTACACGGCCGTCATCTTCGGCTCCGAGTTCGTCACCGGGTGGGTGCTGCGCAAGGCGCTGGGCCGCTGCCCCTGGGACTACGGGCGGACCGGCTGGAGCGTGAAGGGGCTCATCCGCCTCGACTACGCGCCCTTCTGGTACTCCACCGGGCTGCTCTTCGAGCCGCTGCGGGAGGTCCTCCTGCGCGTCACCAGCGAGGCCCTTCGCGAAACCCCCGAGTACCGCCACGCCCTGGAGTCCGGCTCGAGGGAGCCCGACCATGGGGAACGGGTGTTCAGGCAACAGGAGGGAGTCGCATGCCCTCCTGCCGGGCACCTCACTTGACAGCGGGCTTTTCTTCCTGCCTGGAGCGGTGCGTAGTAGGTTGCCGCGCGTTCCTCGTGAGCTTCGCGAGGAAATGACCCGGCACTCTCGAAAGTTTCCGCCCTCGTATGTTCGACTGGCTCCATACCCTGTTCTCGCGCGACCTCGCCATCGACCTCGGGACGGCGAATACCCTCATCTACATCCGCGGTCAGGGCATCGTCTCCAACGAGCCCTCCGTGGTGGCGGTGCAGCAGGACGCACGCGGCGGCAAGAAGGTGCTCGCCGTCGGCAAGGAGGCCAAGGAGATGCTCGGCCGCACGCCGGGCAACATCGTGGCCATCCGTCCCATGAAGGACGGCGTCATCGCCGACTTCGAGATCACCGCGGCGATGCTGCGCTACTTCATCCAGACGGCGCACAACCGCAAGACGCTCGTCAACCCGCGCATCGTCATCGGCATCCCCTCCGGCATCACCGAGGTGGAGCGCCGCGCAGTGCGCGAGGCCGCCGCCAACGCCGGCGCCCGTGAGGTCTACCTCATCGAGCAGCCCATGGCCGCCGCCATCGGCGCGGGCCTGCCCGTCACCGAGCCCAGCGGCAACATGATTGTGGACATCGGCGGTGGCACCTCCGACGTCGCCGTCATCAGCCTCGCCGGCATCGTGTTCGCCAAGAGCGTGCGCATCGGCGGCGACAAGCTGGACGAGGCCATCATCCAGTACGTCAAGCGCAAGTACAACCTGCTCATCGGCGAGCGCACCGCGGAGCTCATCAAGATGGGCATCGGCACCGCCTACCCCACCGAGGAGGTCATGACCATGGAGATCAAGGGTCGCGACCTGGTGGCCGGCGTGCCGCGCACCCTCACCGTCTCCAGCGACGAGGTGCGCGACGCCCTCGCCGAGCCCGTCAACGGCATCGTCGAGGCGGTGAAGCTCACCCTGGAGCGCACGCCCCCCGAGCTGGCCGGTGACATCGCCGACCGCGGAATCGTGCTCGCCGGCGGTGGCGCGCTGCTGAAGAACCTCGACACCCTGCTCCGCGAGGAGACGGGCCTGCCGGTGTTCCTCGCGGAGGATCCGCTCTCCGCCGTGGTGATGGGCGCGGGCAAGGCGCTCGAGTCGCTGGATATCCTCCGGCAGGTCTGCCAGCCGGGCTAGCTGCCAGGGGTGCTCCAGGAGGGCGGCATGCTCGCGGCCCTCCAGGAGCCCTGAGGCGCCCGGGCTACATAATCCCGGCGGAGAGGCCACCGTCGGCCAGGTACACACCGCCGGTGCAGTAGCTGCTGTCGTCGCTCGCGAGGAAGAGATACATCCGGGCGATCTCCTCGTTGGTCCCGTAGCGCTTCAGGGGGACGCGCGCCGAGAGGGTGCCCTTCAGTTGCTCCTCGGCGCCGGGGGCGAGCAGCCGGTGGGAGGAGGCCATCATGTCGTTGTCGATGACTCCCGGGCACACCGCGTTCACCCGGATGTGGAACGGCGCGCCATCATGCGCCAGCGCGCGCGCCATGCCCACCACCCCGTGCTTGCTCGTGGTGTACGCCGAGTGCGCCGGGAACCCCGCCACGCCCACGACGGACGAGGTGAGGATGACGCTGCCGCCCCCACGCTTCTGCAGCTCGGGGAAGGCGTACTTGACCGCCAGCCACGAGCCCCGCACGTTCGTGGATATCACCTTGTCGAAGTCCTCCACGGTGTGCTCGAGGATGTGCTTGTAG
>QKJM01000706.1 GCA_003249315.1 Archangium sp. | reverse complement strand
GCACTCCGGTGGTGTTGCCGTCGGGGGCCACGTGGACGGCGGTGGACGGGGCGGCGAAGGGAGGCGGCACGGGAGGAGAGGTCACCTTCGAGCTGGGGACGCCCACGCCGGGGCAGGTGGAGGCGGTGCAGGCGCGGGTGGGCAACGCCACGTGTCGGGCACGGGTGTGGGTGGTGGGGGCGGAGGTGCCGACGAACGAGGTGCGTGCGCTGGTGACGGACGAGCTGACGGGGCGTCCGCTGGAGGGGGCGGTGGTGGTGGTGGCGGACGCGGAGGGAGCAGTGACGGCCACGGCGCAGACGGCCGCGAGCGGGGTGGCCCTGCTGGCGGCGCCGACGGGGGCGGGGAGCATCTCGGTGTTCCACGGGGACTACGGCTACCTCACGGTGGCGCACGAGGGCCCTGGGGGACCGAGCGATCTGGCGCTGGCGCTGCGGCGTCACGCCACGGCCCGCTACGGCGGCTACAAGGGGACTTTCCTCAACGTGCCGACGAGCGAGGATCTGCACGCGGGGGCGGCGGGGCTGTCGGCGCCGGACGCGGTGACGGAGCTGTCGGGCTCGCTGCTGGTGGGGCCCACGCGGGAGGAGCGCTTCATCCTCAACGGACAGGAGCGCGAGGTGACGCTGCCGGCGGGGGCGTACATGGTTCTGCCGGGCAGCACGCTGCAGGCGACGGAGGTGTCGGCGCAGGGAGTGGCGGGGGTGTGTGACAGCTCGCTGGCGGGGGTGATGGATCCCGAGGCGGAGGTGGTGGCGGGCGCCTGTGGGACGCGGACGGCCTGGGCGCTGGCGGGGGACATTCCCCTCAACGAGCTGCCGCCGAGTCTGCTGACGGGCGGGGCGGTGGACGTGGGGCAGATCCTGGCGCAGACGATTCCACTGCTGCGGCGCTTCAGCTCGTCCGTGGTGCGGGACGTGCCGTTCCGGTTGAAGGAGACGCCGGGAGCGGCGGTGGGGGCTCCGGACTATGGCGATCGGACGCACTTCGCGGTGGTGGACCACGACTTCCAGCAGATGCCGCTGGGCTTCCACTTCGCGGTGAGGGTACCGGCGCTGCCGCGCTACCGGGGGACGTGGTTGGACAGTGTGTCGGTGCTGGGGACGACGCGGGTGGCGGGGCGGGGGACGGTGCCGCTGGGGCTGGGCATGGCGGTGAACGTGGAGCCGGCGGACACGAATACGGACTTGCAGGCGGGCCTGCCGGCGCCGGGGCTGGTGAGCGTGCGGATGGCACCGGCGCACCACGGGCTGGAGGGCGGTCCGTACCATCTGGCGGTGGTGGCTTCCTCCTCGGCGGCACAGAACGACGCGACGGCGGGGGCGGCCTCCAGCGCGCTGCTGATGCGGATGGAGGAGCGCCTGCCGTTCGATCCGAAGGGCCGCATGCCGGTGACGGTGGAAGGCAGCTTCCTCTCCATCCCCGAAGGGGCTCGCTACAACTACAACCCGTGGGCGGGAGGCGGGCTGGAGGGGCGGCAGTTGCGCTTCGTGACGGCGCCGGAGGTGCCGGCGGGGACGGTGCTGCGGACGGTGTTCACCGACCGGGCGGAGCGCCGCTGGGTCGTGTTGATGGACTCGGCGAGGGCGACCACGGGATTGCGGTTGCCGGTGCCGCCGGCGCCCTTCGAGGACCGGACGTACTTCGGGGACACGGTGGGCTCTCGCTCTCCCTTTGGCGTGCAGGCGCTGACGCTGAACCGGTCGGGGAGCACATCGCCCCTGGAGCTGAAGCGCCTGGTGGAAGCGGATGGGGATGACCTGGGCCGGCTGGGAGAGATGGTGGTGGCCTGGTCGGCGCTGGACTACGGCCGGCCGTTGGTGACGTGGGTGGCGCCGGAGGAGGACGGCCAGGAGGTGGCGCGAGGCGGGACGGTGCGAGTGCGCGTGTCCTCCTTCCGGGTGGGGAGTGGACTCACGGATGACGGCTACGTGCGGCTGACCTTCGCGGGAGGCACGGCCTGCGAGGGACAGGAGGTGCGAGGGGACGTTGATGCCTCTCAGGGGCAGGGCGAGGTGGATCTTCTGTTGCCAGCGGATTGTTACGGTGCGGGAGTGACATTGATTGCGACGCTGGTGGATCCGACGGGAGTCGCGCTGAGTCCGCCAGTGACGAGCACGAAAGTCGTGACCATTCCCTGATGGGTTTCCACCCACCCCTCTCCCTCTGGGAGAGGGACGGGGTGAGGGTCGGGCTGAATCCGCAGCGAGCGACTGGCTTCCAGGGTTTTCCGAGTGCTACCGTCGCCGACGGTATGGCGCAAAACGAGACGGTCGTCACGGTCATCTCGAAGATCTCGGAGCGTCCGCTCAACCTGGAGGCGGCGCTGGTGGTGATCTACGGCTTGGAGTTGGGCCGGAAGTACGATCTCGCCCAGGAGGAGACGCTGATCGGGCGCTCGTCGAAGGCGGAGATCCAGGTGGATCAGGAGTCGATCAGCCGGAACCACGCGAGCGTGAGCAACACGAGCCGCGGGGTGTTCATCAAGGATCTGGAGTCGACGAACGGGACGTTCGTGAACGACGAGGCGGTGGAGGGGGAGGTGCAGCTCCGCAATGGGGATCTGGTGAAGATCGGGAGGACGATCTTCAAGTTCATCGCGGGGGGGAACATCGAGGCGGCGTATCACGATGAGATCTACCGCCTGACGACGATGGACGGGCTGACGCAGATCTACAACCGGCGCTACTTCGAGGAGGCGCTGGAGCGGGAGGTATCGCGGTCGAGGAGATACGAGCGGAGCTTGTCGCTGGTGATGTTCGACGTGGATCACTTCAAGCAGGTGAATGACCGTTATGGGCACCTGGCGGGGGATCACGTGCTGAAGCAGTTGGCGTCGACGCTGAAGACGAAGCTGCGACGGGAGGACGTGTTCGCGAGGTACGGGGGCGAGGAGTTCGGCCTGCTGCTGCCGGAGGTGGACCCGGAGGGGGCGCGGCGATTGGCGGAGAAGGTGAGGAGGCTGGTGGAGAAGCAGCACTTCGAATTCGACAAGAACGTGATTCCGGTGACGGTGTCGTTGGGCGTGGCGATGCTGGAGCCGGAGCACCGGGATTCGTTGGGCCTGAAGAGGGCGGCGGACGGGAAGCTGTACGAGGCGAAGGCGGCGGGGCGGAACCGCGTCTGCTCCTGAGGGGTCTTCCAGCGTTGTGGATGTATTCATGACTTGATGGGTCATGAAAATCTCGATCGCTGAAAACGCTCGACTCAGTGAT
>QKJM01000632.1 GCA_003249315.1 Archangium sp. | reverse complement strand
GAGGGGGCCGGCCATGAGGCGGAAGAGGCGTCCGCCGCCGAAGAGCAGCAGCACCACCCCTAGCGCGCAGCAGAGGATGCCGGCCCACATGGGCAGCAGCCGGTAGATGGCCACCCAGCCGGAGGGGTTGAAGCTCTGGTAGGCCCGGAGGGCGTGGAGGTAGGCATCCATGGCTGACCCCTGGTGTGTGGGCTCAATAGCGCGTGGCGGCGAGCGCCACGAGCACGGTGAGGATGAAGGCGGCGATTGCCGCGTAGCCGTAGAGGGCGGTGGGGGTGGAGCTGCGCCTGAGCAGCTCCTCGGCCTGGTCCCGGTCCTCGGGGGAGGGAGGGTTCTCGAGGAGTCGCTGGGCCTCGTGACGTGCGGCTACCACGTCCCCGGCCTCCTTGAGCTTCCAGGCCGCCCTCATCGCGGGGGAGGAAGGATCCTTCGGCGTCTGTCCGCCTTTTGCCATGAGCGACCTCTATAGCGGGGAATGCAAGGGCGCGTCGACGGTATATAGAACCCCCTATGCCCGCGCGTCCCTTCAGCCGTCGACATCTCCTGCTCGGGAGCACGGTGCTCGTCCCGTTGCTCTCCGGGCGGGCGTCCGCATTTGGAGAGAAGAGCCGCTTCATTCCCGCGGTGGCCCGGCATGGGGGCCGCTGGGACGCCCGACTGTCGGGCTTGAGACGAATCGCCTGGGAGCTGCAGAGGCGCACCTCGGTGGAGGTGGTGCCGGATGCGAGGCCCTTCGCCCTCTCCAGCAGGGATCTCTTCGAGTACCCCTTCCTCTATCTGGGGGGAGACGGCCCGCTGCCGCCCTTCACGGACGCGGAGGTGGAGAACCTGCGTCGCTATCTCACCTTCGGGGGCTTCCTGCTGGCGGACGCCAATGACGGGAGCGACGGGGAGGGGTTCGACGCGAGCTTCCGGAGGGAGCTGGCGCGGGTGCTGCCACAGAGCCCGCTGAAGCCGCTGCCCTCCAGCCACGTGGTGTTCAAGAGCTTCTTCCTGCTGGACTCGGCGCCGGGGCGGTTGTTGAACAAGCCGCAACTCCTGGCGGCGAACATCGGAAAGAGGGCGGCGGTGGTGTACTCGCAGAACGACGTGGCGGGGGCGTGGAGCCGCAGCGAGCTGGGGGACTTCGAGTATGACGTCTCCCCGGGGGGCGAGCCCCAGCGCGAGCTGGCCGTCCGTCTGGGGGTGAACCTCTGCATGTACGCGCTCTGCCTGGACTACAAGGACGACGCCGTCCACCTGCCGCTCATCCTCAACAAGCGTCGCTGACGAGAAGAGAGTCCGGCCCTCTCCATGGACAACACACCTTTCAACGCGTGGAAGCTCGTCAGCCTCTCGCCGCTGCCCGTGTGGGGGCTGGTGGTGCTGGGGGTGGGGCTGGCGCTCGGCATCGGCCTGGCGGCGTGGGGCGTGCGGCGCGAGCCCTCGATGCGGCGGCGCTGGCTGTTGTGGACGCTGCGGCTGGGGGCGGGGCTGGCGGCGCTCTTCTTCCTGCTGGAGCCGGGCATCCGCAACCTGCAGGTGGCGCGGATGAAGAACCGGGTGGCGGTGCTGGTGGACCGCTCGGCCTCGATGAACTTCCCGGTGGAGCCGGGGGGCGAGACGCGCTCGGAGCAGGTGGCGGACTTCCTGGAGAAGGCGACGCCGGGGCTGGCGGCCTTGCAGGATCGCTACACGGTGGAGGTGTACGGGTTCGATCCGGAGCTGGCGCCGCTGACGACGGAGGCGGTGGCGAGGGAGCCGGCGCGGGCGGGGAGCACGGATCTGCTGTCCGCGCTGAGGACGGCGGCGGCGGGGGCGCAGGGGGCGAAGAAGCTCTCGGGGGTTCTGCTGGTGAGTGATGGGGCGGACAACGTGGAGCTGGCGGGAGGAGCGGTGGGGAGGGCGAGGGCGGCGCTGGCGGACCTGGAGGTTCCGGTGTCCACGTTCCTGGTGGGGAAGGAGGCGCTGAAGGATCTGGCGGTGCAGCGGGTGAAGGTGGACGACTTCGCCTTCGTGCGGAACTCGCTGACGGTGGAGGTGGAGGTGAGCGGGAGGGGCTTCGGAGGGGAGGAGGTGCCGGTGGTGTTGAGGCAGGAGGGGAAGGTGGTGGCGAGCAAGTCGGTGCGCTTCGAGTCCTCGGACGACGTGAGGACGGTGGGCTTCACGTTCACGCCGGACCAGACGGGGCGCTTCGTCTACACGGTGAGCATGCCGGTGTTTCCGGACGAGGCGGTGGGGGAGAACAACACGCGCTCCTTCGTGCTGAAGGTGATTCGGGATCGGGTGAGGGTGTTGCTGGTGGTGGGGAGGCCGTCCTGGGACGAGCGCTTCCTGCGGGGGTTGCTGAGGCAGGACGCGAACGTGGACCTGGTGTCCTTCTACATTCTGCGGACGATGTCGGATGATCCGGGGGTGGTGAGTCAGGAGCGCGAGCTGTCGCTGATTCCCTTCCCGATGGAGGAGATCTTCGACACGAAGCTGGACACCTTCGACGTCGTCATCTTCCAGAACTTCGGCTACGCGGACCAGGCGCTGTCGATCGCCCAGTACGAGCGCAACCTGGAGCGCTACGTGTACGAGGGTGGGGCGTTCGTGATGATTGGAGGGGACAGCGTGCTGGGGGAGGGGAGGGCGAGCATGCCGACGCTGGGTGAGGCGTTGCCGGTGGAGCCGGCGGGACCGGCGAACGCGGAGCCCTTCCAGGCGAGGCTGACGGCGGAGGGGTTGAGGCACCCGGTGACGGCGATGGCGAGTGGGGCGTCGAGCACGGAGTCGGCGTGGGCGTCGCTGCCGACGATACCCGGGGCGAACCTGACGAGGCCGAAGCCGGGGGCGACGGTGCTGATGGACCATCCGTTCCTGACGGTGGACGGGAAGAACGCGCCGCTGGTGGCGGTGTGGGACTACGGGAGGGGGAGGGCGCTGGCGCTGGCGACGGACGCGAGCTGGAACTGGGCGTTCACGGCGCACCGGGACGGCTCGCCGGACCGGACGTACGACCGATTCTGGGGGAACGCGCTGAGGTGGCTGGTGAGGGATCCGGACCTGACGACGCTGAAGGTGACGGCGGATCCGGCGTCGGTGGAGCCGGGGAAGCCGGTGGGGGTGGTGGTGTCGTCGAGGCTGTCGGACTACCAGCCGGCGGAGGGAGCGGCGGTGAGGGTGGAGCTGGTGGCGGTGGCGGTGGAGACGCAGAAGCCGGTGGCGGTGAGGACGGGGGTGACGGGGCCGGACGGAGTGGTGCGGCTGGAGTTCGAGCCACCGGCGCCGGGTCCGTACAAGCTGTTGGCGACGGCGAAGAAGGGGGAGCAGGAGCTGGGGAAGGGAGAGGACGCGGTGGCGGTGAGGGCGGTGGGGCCGGAGCTCTCGGACGCGTCGGTGAGGCCGGCGCTGATGGAGCAGATAGCGGAGTACACGAGAGGCAAGGCGTGGCGGCTACCGCTGGACGGGTTGCCGGAGGTGCCGCTGCTGGAGCCGCCGGTGGTGGAGGTAGGGAGGGCGAAGGACAGGCCGTTGTGGGATCGCTGGTACTACCTGCTGGCGCTGGTGGGGCTGCTGGGAGCGGAGTGGTTCCTGAGGAGACGCTTCGGCTACGTGTAGCCAATCAATCACCCCTCTCCCTCTGGGAGAGGGACGGGGTGAGGGTGTCGCGATCCTCGGGTTGACGGAGACCAGAGACGAGCCCCAACGGATTTCCTGGCGCCGGCCCTTCTTCGCGAACTCCAGCATCGGGTGGACACAGCTCGCTCTTCTCGCGCCGGAAAAGGGGAGAAGCACCGCCATGTGGCGCGGCGGATCCTCGGGGATGAGGCGGCGACGTCCGAGTGGCTTCTTCGTGCGGCGGAGCGCCCGCACACGTTGCTCCCCAATCGAGCGAACCCGCTCTTCCTGCTCTCGGGGCCGGCTCAGGTCGGAAAGGCGAGCATCAGCGGATGGCGCGAACTGCTGCTCCCAGCGCTCCGCGAGTACAGCGTCTCGGAGGAACTCTTGGCACGCGCGGCCTCTGGCTTTGGCCCGGGCAAGGAGGGGGAGGATCCCTTCGATGCGATGATTGGCGCGGTGTTGATGGCGCTGATTGCGCTGGGTCATGACTCCGCAGGTCATCCTGGGGCCTCGGACGTCCCATCCCCTGACGCCCGAGAAGGTGTCAAAGGAGAGGTGGATGGGGCTGCTGCCACGCTTCGAGTACCTGGTGGGCGACCTGGCGGTGGAGGCAGGTGCGGTGCTGATCTCGCTGAGGCCACCTCCTGCCCCGAGTTCTCATCGACGAGGAGGAGACCACGCTGTTCAGGGTATTTTAATTTTCCTGGTTTTATGGGAAAATCCATATTCCCAATTTGGATGGCCCTCAAT
>QKJM01000489.1 GCA_003249315.1 Archangium sp. | reverse complement strand
GGCGTGATATGGATGGAGGTTAGCGGTCCGAGGTGGGCTCCGCAGGGGCCAATCGAAGCAGGCAGTAAACAATGGCTCACCCTGCCGGCGGGCACCGCCTTCATCATGTGGCTGGGTGAGCGCATCACCGAGCGTGGCATCGGCAACGGCATCTCGCTCATCATCTTCGCGGGCATCGTCGCGGGCCTGGTGCCGAGCGGCAACACGCTGCTGGATCTGGTCAAGACGGAGGTCATCAGCATCGCCACGGTGCTGGCGTTGGTGGCCTTCATGGTGGTGGTGGTGGGAGTGGTGGTCTACGTCGAGCGCGGCATGCGACGGATTCCCGTGCAGTACGCCAAGCGAATGGCCGGGCGGCGCATGTTTGCGGGTCAGGCCACCTACTTCCCGATGAAGGTCAACACCTCGGGTGTGATTCCCCCGATCTTCGCCGGTGCCCTCCTGTCCTTCCCGACCACCCTGGGTGCCTGGTTCCCGTTCCTCCAGGGCGTGCAGCGGAGCATCGAAGCCAGCGCCTGGGTGTACAACGGCATCTTCGTGCTGCTGATCGTCTTCTTCGCCTTCTTCTATACCGCGCTGACCTTCCGGCCGGATGACGTGGCGGACAACATCAAGAAGCAGGGTGGCTACATTCCGGGCATCCGTCCGGGTCGGCAGACGGCGGACTTCATCGAGGGCGTGCTCAACCGCATCACCTTCGGTGGGGCGATCTACCTGGCGGCCGTGTGCGTGATTCCGTCCGTCATCAGCGGTGTGCTGGGGGTGCGGTTCACCTTCGGCGGCACGGCGCTGCTGATCGTCGTGGGCGTGGCGCTGGACACGGTGCAGCAGGTCGAAGGCCACCTCATCAGCCGCAACTACGAGGGCTTCGCCGGTCCTCGAGGCCCGCGCATTCGTGGTCGGGTCCGAGTGGCTGCCTGAGTTCAGAGTGAGAGTCGCGGGCGCCTCTCCCCATCACCCCGGGGAGGGGCGCCTCGTCGTTGGAGGGGTGCCGCGAGCTGCGGAGGCAAGGTCGCCGTGTCCTCCACATGCTCGTTCCTGACGAACTGAGAGGACCATTATGAACCTCATCCTGTTGGGCCCGCCGAATGCGGGGAAGGGAACTCAGGCTAAGAAGCTGTACGCGGACTACCAGATCCCGCAGATCTCCACGGGCGACATCCTCCGAAAGGCGGTGCGCGAGGGGACGGAGCTGGGGAAGGTGGCCGGGCCGCTGATGGCTTCGGGTGCGTACGTTCCGGACGACATCGTCATCGGAA
The DNA here is from genome assembly GCA_003249315.1 of Archangium sp. GTDB lineage: Bacteria > Myxococcota > Myxococcia > Myxococcales > Myxococcaceae > QKJM01. The sequence goes on along the minus strand of QKJM01000489.1, from coordinate 1,960 downwards.
TCGTGGAGGAGCGGCTGAAGGAGCCGGACTGTGGCCAGGGCTTCGTCCTGGACGGCTTCCCGCGCACCATTCCCCAGGCCGAGGCGCTGGAGCGGATGCTCGCCCGCCTGGACAAACGCCTGAACGGAGTCGTATCCCTGGAGGTGCCGCACGAGAAGCTGGTCGAGCGCGGGTCGGGGCGGCGCTCGTGTCCGGCGGATGGCACTGTCTACCACGTGTCCCAGAACCCTCCGAAGCGGGCCGGTTATTGTGACAAGTGTGGCACGGGGCTCGTCCAGCGCGAGGATGACACCCCCGAGGTGATCGAGAAGCGCCTGCGTAAGTATGACGCGGAGACGTCTCCCTTGAAGGAGTTCTACGCTCAGCGAGGTCTCCTCAAGAGTATCGACGGAGTGGGCTCCCCGGAGGGCATCTACGAGGAGCTCAGGAAGGCCCTCGGGAAGGCCTGAGCGGCGGAAAGGCCCGCGGACCCGTGGGACGGAGGCCCGGCGGGTCTCCGAGCCCTCGGAACCCACTAGGGGCTGAGGTGACAGGGATGAGCCAGGTCCAGATCAAGAGCGGGCAGGAGATCGCCCTCATGCGAGAGGCCGGGCGTATCGTCTGTGAGATCCTCGACGAACTCGAGAAGGCGGTGGCGCCGGGCGTCACCACCTGGGAACTGGACGCCCTGGCGGAGAAGTTGATCTACGAGAAGGGTGCTAGACCGGCTTTCAAGGGTTACCACGGCTTCCCTGCGTGCTTGTGCGCGTCGGTGAACGATGAGGTGGTGCATGGTATCCCCTCCAAGCGGCGCAAGCTGGAGGAGGGGGACCTGATGAAGCTGGACTTCGGGGTGGTGTATCGGGGGTATTTCGGGGACTCGGCGAGGACGGTTGCGGTGGGGCCGGTGAGCGCGGAGGCCCAGGCCCTCTTGGATGCTACCCGGGAGGCGTTGCGCAGGGGCATCCAGGTGATGGTCCCTGGCAACCGGATTGGTGACATCGGCCATGCGATGCAGAGCTTCGTGGAGGCGCGGGGGTACTCCATGGTGCGCGACTTCACCGGCCACGGCATCGGTCGGCACCTCCATGAGAAGCCGGAGGTGCCCAGCTACGGCCGACCTGGCGATGGCATGAAGCTTCGTCCGGGAATGGTGCTGGCGGTCGAGCCCATGGTGAACCAGGGCACGGAGGAGGTAGAAGTCCTCGACGACGACTGGACGGCGGTCACGGTCGATAACAAGCTTTCCGCGCACTTCGAGCACACCGTGCTCATCGGCGAGGGAGGGCCGGAGATCCTCACCCGGAAGTAGGGGAAGGTGGGGGAGGGGAATACGAGGAAGTATCAGGCGGTTCGTAGAATTTCGTGGTTTCCAGCGCGAGGATGCTTGCCACTTCAGGACCAAAGTGCTATCCCGCCGCGCTTCCAGAGTACAGGTGGTCCGCAAGAGGGTTTCTGATTGCCGAAGGATGACTCCATCGAAGTCGAGGGGACAGTGCTCGAACCCCTCCCGAATGCGATGTTCCGTGTGGTGCTGGACAACGGCCACAAGGTACTGGCGCACATCTCGGGAAAGATGCGGATGCACTTCATCCGAATCCTCCCGGGAGACAAGGTGAAGGTGGAACTGTCCCCGTACGACCTGTCGCGGGGTCGCATCACCTACCGGGCGAAGTAGCAGGGGCCTGTGCCGCGCCGGGAGCGGCGGACAGGCCCTCGAGGCTTTTTCTTTTTTTCAAACCGAAGGGAAGTACCGCCATGAAGGTTCGGGCGTCAGTCAAGAAGATTTGCGACAAGTGCAAGGTGATTCGCCGCCGGGGGATCGTGCGCGTGATCTGCGCGTCCAACCCGCGGCACAAGCAGCGCCAGGGCTGAGCTCCGTGAGGGGCTGAGCTCCAGACCAACTCCACCCAGAAGGAACGACGAAGATGGCTCGTATCGCCGGCATCGACCTCCCGCCGAACAAGCGCGCGGTGATCTC
>QKJM01000390.1 GCA_003249315.1 Archangium sp. | reverse complement strand
GAAGGTGCTGAAGCGCCTGGCGGAGCTGGGACATCCGGAGCTGGAGCGGGACATCGAGGTGGAGCGCGTCTTCACCCCGGACGACTGGGCGGCTTCCTTCAACCTGGCCCGGGGCAGCGCCTTCGGACTGGCGCAGAACTTCCTGCAGATCGGCCCCTTCCGTCCGGCGAATCAGGACGCGCGGGTGCGAAACCTCTTCTTCGTGGGCGCCTCGACGCAGCCGGGTACGGGCCTGCCCACCGTACTCATCTCCGCGAGGTTGGTTGTGGAACGCATCGAATCCTGGGCGAGAGAAGCTGGCGTGGTGCATGTGCCTCGGGCAGGAAAGGGGACGAGCGAGATGGAGGTGGCGGCATGAACCCGACGGAGAGCAGCGCCCTGGTGGTGAGGGGCTACAAGCAGGCGGAGCAGGTGTGTCGCCACCACGCGAAGAGCTTCTACTTCGCTTCCTTCATGCTCTTCGGGATGAGGCGCAAGGCGGCCTTCGCCCTCTACGCCTTCTGCCGACGGCTGGACGACATGGTGGACGTGGCGGACGGGGCCTCGCAGGGGGCGGTGCCCGAGGGGCTGGCCGAGCGCCTGGCCCGGGCGCGTCGGCGCGTGGCGGACGTGTACTGCGAGCTGCCGGAGCTGGCCGATCCCCGCATGCCTCCGCCCTCGGAGCGCGCGGGGGGAGGGGATGACGGGCCGTGGGATCCGGCCGAGTTCGCCGCGCTGGTGGATTGCATCCGCCGCTACCACATCCCCGAGCAGCCCATGCAGGAGCTCATCTCCGGCATGGAGATGGATTTGACGAAGCGCCGCTACGAGAGCTGGGAGGAGCTGGAGCTCTACTGCTACCGGGTGGCGGGGGTGGTGGGGCTGATGATGGCGCCGATGCTGGGCTGCAAGGAGGCCTGGGCGCTGGGGCCGGCGGCGGACCTGGGGCGCGCCATGCAGCTCACCAACATCCTCCGGGACGTGCAGGAGGATCTGGAGAGGGATCGCATCTACCTGCCCGCGGACGAGCTGCGCTCCTTCGGGCTGGGTGAGGAGGACCTGCGCCGGGGCGTGGTGGACGACCGCTGGCGCGCCTTCATGCGCTACCAGATAGAGCGGGCGCGGGCCTACTACGCGCGCGCGGCCACGGGGGTGCCGGCGCTGGGTGGCTTCGGCTGCCAGCGGATGGTGAAGCTGATGGGAGGCACCTATGGCGACATCCTCCGGGTGATAGAGGAGCGCGACTACGACGTGTTCAGCGGGAGGGCCTTCGTGCCTGCCCGTCGCAAGCTGGTGCTGGCCACGGCCACGCTGGTGCGACCGGGGACGGTGCTGCCGTTGCCCACGAGCCGGGTGTCCGTGCCGTTACTCCCCACGGCCGTGAGGCCGAGGGAGGCGAGCCGGTGAAGGCCACGCGTGTCGCGGTGGTGGGCGGAGGGCTCGGAGGCCTGACGGCCGCCGGGTTGCTGGCCAGGGAGGGCCACGCCGTCACGCTCTTCGAGGGCAGCTCCCGCCTGGGAGGCAAGGCCCAGAGCGTGAAGGTGGACGGGCTCACCCTGGACACCGGCCCCACGCTGCTCACCCTGCCGCACGTGGTGCGGGGTCTCTTCGAGCGGCTGGGCGCGGAGGAGCTGTTGCCGCCCCTCTCGGAGCTGGAGGAGCAGTGTACCTACCGCTTCGCGGACGGGTGCGGCTTCGTGGCGTACAGGGACGTGGAGCGCACCGCCGACAGCGCGGGCGAGCTGCGCCCCAGCGAGCGGCGAGGCGTGCATGGCTTCTACGCGGAGGCGGAGTCCATCTGGCGCGCGGCGGGCGAGCCGTACCTGGAGGCCCCCTTCGAGGGCATGGGAGGCTTCATGGCCCGCGTGGCCCGGCGGGGTGTGGGAGCCCTGGCCCGGGGGATGACGCTGGCCACCCTGGACGAGCTGGCGCGGGCGCACTTCAAGACGGAGCACCTGCGGCAGTTCGTGGGCCGCTTCGCCACGTACACGGGGGCCTCTCCCTACGAGGCGAGCGCGGCCTACGCCCTCATCCCCCACATCGAGCGCGCGTACGGGGTCCACCACGTGCGCGGCGGCATCGGCGCGCTGGCGGAGGCGCTGGGGGAGGCGGTGAGGCGGCTGGGGGTGGAGGTGCGCCTCGACATGCGTGCTCGCTTCACCCGCGAGGCGAGGGGCTACCGGGTGGGCCCCCCGGGAGGGGAGGAGCCCTTCGACAGCGTGGTGGTGAACGCGGATCCGCTGGACTCACTGGGGCGAGGTGGCGAGGTGCTGGCGCTCTCGGGCTACGTGCTGCTGCTGGAGGTGGACGGGCGGTTGGCGCTGCCGCACCACGCCGTCCTCTTCAGCTCGGACTACCGGCGTGAGTTCACCGAGCTCTTCGGCGGCCAGCTCGCGAGCGAGCCCACGGTGTATTTCTGCAACCCCTCGGCGACGGACGACACGGTGGCGCCGCCGGGGAAGACGGGCCTCTTCGTGATGGTGAATGCCCCGGCGATGCCTCGCGAGCCGGCCGAGGCCGAGCGGGCGGCGGCGGCCTGGGAGCAGGGGGCCGAGCGGGTGAAGGAGCAGATTCTGGAGCGGCTGCCGCGGCACTTTCCGTCGCTGCGGGGACGGATGCGGGTGGTGGGGCAGCGCACGCCGGTGGACCTGGCGGCGCAGGGGGCGCCGGGAGGCTCCATCTACGGCTTCCTCCCGCACGGGCTGTTCGGCCCCTTCCGGCGGCCGAGGATTCGCGGAGGGCAGCCGGGGCTCTTCTTCGCGGGGGGAGGCACGCACCCGGGCGGCGGCGTGCCGCTGGTGATGCTGTCGGGCCGCTTCGCCGCGGAGATGGCCTCGGCGCACCTGCGGAGGGGCGCATGAGCTTCCTGGCGAGGGAGCGGAGCGGGGAGCGGCTGGAGCTGCCGCCGCTGCCGGAGACGGCGGGGGCGTACCGCTGGTTCTACGTGGATGTGTCCGCGGGCGAGTACAGCGCGGTGTGCATCTTCATGCTGGGGAGCCTCTTCTCGGCGCGCTACTCGGTGGCTGCGAGGAGGGGAGGGAGGCCGAGGGAGTACAGCGCGGTGAACTTCGCGCTGTACCACCGGGGGCTGCGCCAGCACTGGGTGCTGAGCGAGTACCCGCGGGCGGCGTTGGAGGAAGGGCACACGCTGCGCATTGGTGGCTCCTGGCTGCGGTACGAGGAGGACGGCGCGGTGAGGATTGAAGTGGAGGAGCGGTGCGCGCCCTTCTTCTCGGGACT
>QKJM01000908.1 GCA_003249315.1 Archangium sp. | reverse complement strand
CCCGAGCGCGACGCACCAGGACCTGCCCCACGGCCAGACGCGGCTCCCGAGCGCGGAACCACCGAGGCCGGGCCGCGGGGGCTCACCGGGCCCGAGGCCGTCGGAGACGGCACGGGCCTGGGGGCGACGGATGCGGTCGGTGTGGGGGTGGGGGCGACAGGGGCCCTGGGCTTGGGGGTAACGGGGACCCGGGGGGTGGGGGCGACAGGGGCCCTGGGCTTGGGGGTGACGGGGGCCGCGGAGGGGGTGGGCCGCGGACTGAGAGGGGTGGCCGGGTCTGGCTCGGGCGAGGTCCGGGGCGCCGATGCGGGGCGCCGGATGACCTCGACCGCGGGGGCGATCCGCCGTGTCTTCCGATCGTTCACGTTCGTATGCTACCTGATGCACGAGAGACTTTGGGGGGGCCCGGTCTCACGGCTGTTTGAGGGACTCTGTAAGGTCTACCTTCCAGCCGGAGGGTTCGCGAACCATCCGGACCTGGCTCATTCCAGTCGAGGACACCACACCCACCTTCGCCACGTCCCCTTCCTCGCTCAACAGCGTGACCTCCGTAACATCGACGGGTGGAGGAACATTCGCAAAGAAGAACGTCATCGCCTCGGCCTTGACCACTCCGCCGGAGGCTTGTGTCACCGCCCGGGCCCGCTCCTCCAGGGCCTGCTGGGTGGGCTGGGAGAGGCTGGCCCAGGCCTTTCGAGCGGCCTGGTCGTCCCCACGCAGGGCCCCCTGGACGTGCTGACGGAAGTTCTGGAAGCTCTGCACCGGGGTGTCGTTGGGGCGGGGGCAGCCACCGAGGAGCAGCAGGGCCAGCAGGAGGAGTGGCGTTGCGGTCAGCGGGCGCATGGCTCTGCCATCTAGGCCAAAGTGCCCGGGTCTCCAAGTGGGATGCATCACTCGGAGCATCCTTCTTCATGTTGGCGGACGCAATTGCGGCCGGCCGCCTTGGCGGCGTAGAGGCAGGTGTCGGCCGCGCGCATCAGGTTCTCGCTGGACAGGAGCTCCGAGTTGGGGATGCTGGCCACGCCCAGGGAGGCGGTGCAGCGCACCGGCTGCATCGTTCCGTCCGGGGCCTGGTGCTCGAACTGGAGCGCGGCGATGGCCTCGCGCACCCTCTCACATGCTCCTCGGGCCTCGTTCGGCCCGGTGGCCGGCAGCAGGGCGACGATCTCCTCGCCGCCGTAGCGCGCCACGAAGTCCACTTCCCTCAGCCGGGCGCGCACCGTCCGTGCCACCGCGCGCAGCACCTCGTCCCCGAAGGGATGCCCGTAGGTGTCGTTGATGTGTTTGAAGTGATCGATATCCAGCATCACCAGCGACAGTGGCGTGCGGTAGCGCGAGGCGCGGACGAACTCCTCGGTCAGCCGTTCCTCGAAGTAGCGCCGGTTGTGCAGGTTGGTGAGCCCGTCCGTGCGGGTGAGGGCCAGCAGCTCCTCGCGCTTCTGCGCCAGCTCCTTGTTGGCCCGGTCCAGCTCCCGGTTCTTCTCCACCAGCTCGTCCTGCAGCTTCTTCAGGCGCAGCATGGACTTCACCCGCGCGCCCAGCTCCATCATGTCGAAGGGCTTGACCAGGTAGTCATCCGCCCCCAGCTCCAGCCCTTCCACCTTGCCCGCCACCTGCCGCCCCGTCACCAGGATGATGGGGATGAAGCCGAAGCCTCCATCTCCCGCATTGGCCTTGATGATGCGGCACACCTCCACCCCTCCCAGCCGCGGCATCTCCACGTCCATGACGATCAGATCCGGCCGTGCCTCGCGGATGGAGCGCAGTGCCTCCGCGCCGTCGGTGGCCTCGCGGAAGAGGTAGCCGTGGGCGGCCAGCCCCTCGCGCACGTGCCGGATGTTGGCCGGCTCGTCGTCCACCACCAGGATGGTGCGGCCGGCGTACGGGTTGGCGAGGGGAGGACGGCGGGCAACCTCTCCCATCCTCTTGCTCGAGCCATCCACCATGTCGCCGTGCAACCTCATTCCCTTACACCCGTGACGGGGAGGCTGATTCTAACCAGAATCGAACATTCCCGCCAGGGTGGCTCTTGTCCGTCGCCCCTCAGGCGGGCTTGCGCAGCCGGGCTCGGTACACCGGCTGGCCGCTCGTCAGGTAGCGCCTCTCCCGAGTGGAGGGGGCCTCTTCCGGATCATACGGGTGGAAGGTGCCTCGTCCCAGCGGGTTGACGAAGCCGGCGTCCTCGAGGACGGCCAGCATGGAGTGGGCCCGGTCTTCCACGTCCGTGCGCAGATCGAACAAGCCGCCGGGCTTGAGCCGGTCCAGCAGGAGCTGGGCGAAATCGGGCTGGATGACGGCGCGCTTGAGGTGGGCCCGCTTCCACCAGGGGTCCGGGAACTGGAGGTGGATGGCGTCAAGGGAGCCGGAGGCGAAGATGCGCGGCACCACCAGGCGCGCGTCGGCCTCCAGCACGCGCAGGTTGCGCAGCTCCATCTTCTCGCCGCGGGATTGGGTGTCGCGGGCGTATTTCTTGCGCCACTCGATGGCGATGTAGCGCACGTCGGGGTGGCGCCGGCAGTACTCCAGGGCGTGCCCTCCGGCGCCGGAGCCGATCTCCAGCTCCAGGGGGCCGGAGAAGCCGAACTCCGCATCCCAGTCGGGCGGGGCTTCGAGGTCGGCCAGGTGCATGCCGACGGGGTCGGGAAGGAGGCGGGGGCGTGCCATGTCGAGGCCCGGCCTCTTCTCATGGGCGGGGGCCATCTGGCCAGGGCAAAGCGACGCTTTTGGGGGTATATCGGCGTCATGAAGGTCTTCCAAGGAGTGACGGAGGCGCGGGAGCTGGCCGGTTGTGCGCTCGCGCTGGGCAACTTCGACGGCGTACATCTGGGGCACCAGGCCCTCTTCGCGGAGGCGCGGCGTCAGGGGGGCGCCTCCGCCGCGCTCACCTTCCAGCCCCATCCGGGCAAGGTGCTCCAACCGGATCTGGCCCCCAAGCTGATCACCTTGCTACCGCGCAAGCTGGAGCTCCTGGAGTCCTGTGGGCTGGATGCGGTCGTGGTACAGCCCTTCACCCTGGAGTACGCCCGTACCGAGCCGCGGGACTTCGAGGCCTCGCTGCTGGAGGTGATCGGCGCGCGCCATCTGGTGGTGGGCTACGACTTCACCTACGGCGCGAGGCGCCGGGGCACGGTGGAGACCCTGCGGGAGGCCGCTGCTGCTCGGGGGGCCCAGGTGCATGTGGTGTCTCCCGTCACCGTGGATGGGGTGGTCGCCTCCTCCTCCAAGGTGCGCGAGTACCTCCTCGAGGGCCGGGTGGAAGCAGCCCGGCGCCTGCTGGGTCGCCCGTTCGATCTGGACGGCACCGTCGTCTCCGGCGCTGGCCGAGGCCGCGGCCTGGGCTTCCCCACCGCCAACGTGGACACCCCCAACGAGCTTCGGCCCGCCCCTGGCGTCTACGCCATCCGAGTCCTCCTTCGCGACGAGCCCTCCGGCCCCTGGCACCCCGGCGTGGCCAACATCGGCATCAAGCCCACCTTCGGCGGCTCCGAGGTCACCATCGAGGCCCACCTGCTGGACTTCTCGGGAGATCTCTATGGCCGGGAGCTGAGGGTCCAGTTCCTCGAGCGTCTGCGCCCCGAGCGCCGCTTCGGCTCCGCCGCCGAGCTGACCGGGCAGATCAAGCGGGACGTGGAGGCTGCCCGGGCGGTCATCGCCCGAGCGACCGAATGAACTTTTCTCGAATGGATTCAAAGGTTTGCTGGGACCAGAGGGCTCATCGCGCGCCTTGACAGGGGTGCGGCTCCCTTCCTTTAATTCCCGACTGTTTCACGCGGTCACACCCATGGCGTCCGCTCGCGTTCCGACGCGGGAGGCGTCCATCCGCACCCCCAACGCTCGAGGCTTCCAGAATGTCCGGTCGACTTGGTGAACTGCTGGTTCGCGAGAACCTCATTTCCGTCCAGCAGCTGCGCAAGGCCCAGGAGGAACAGCAGAAGACGGGTACGCGTATCGGCACCGCCCTCATCAAGACGGGGGCCATCGAGGAGTCCAAGCTCACCGACTTCCTCTCCAAGCAGTACGGCGTGCCGGCCATCAACCTCAAGGACTTCGACATCGACGCGGAGATCATCAAGCTCGTGCCGAAGGAGGTGGCCGAGAAGCACCTGGTGATCCCCGTCAACCGCGCCGGTCCCTCGCTCATCGTGGCGATGTGCGATCCGTCCAACATCTACGCGGTGGACGACCTGAAGTTCCTCACCGGCTACAACATCGAGCCGGTGGTGGCCTCGGAGATCTCCATCCGCGAGGCCATCGAGCGCTACTACGCCGAGAAGGGCCCGGCGCTGGACGACCTCGTCGACGAGCTGGCCGAGGACATCGAGGTCGCCAAGGAGGAGGAGGAGGGGGGCAACATCGAGGAGATGGCTCGGGCCGCCGACGACGCGCCCGTGGTCAAGCTGGTGAACCTCATCCTCCAGGACGCCATCAAGAAGGGGGCCTCGGATATCCACATCGAGCCCTACGAGAAGGACTTCCGCGTCCGCTTCCGCATCGACGGCTCCCTCTATGAGGTGATGCGCCCGCCGATGAAGCTCAGGAACGCCATCACCAGCCGTCTGAAGATCATGGCGGCCCTGGACATCTCCGAGCGCCGCCTGCCCCAGGACGGCCGTATCAAGATCAAGCTCGGTGGTGGCAAGGAGATGGACTTCCGCGTCAGCGTGTGCCCCACGCTCTTCGGCGAGAAGGTGGTGCTCCGCCTCCTGGACAAGTCCAACCTCCAGCTCGACATGACCAAGCTGGGCTTCGATCCTCAGCCGCTCGCCTGGTTCAAGGAGGCGATCGAACGCCCCTACGGCATGGTGCTGGTGACGGGTCCCACGGGCTCCGGCAAGACGACCACGCTCTACTCGGCCCTCTCCATGCTCAACCAGGTGGACACCAACGTCGCCACCGCGGAGGACCCGGTCGAGTTCAACTTCGCCGGCATCAACCAGGTGCAGATGCACGAGGACATCGGCCTGAACTTCGCCGCCGCCCTCCGCTCCTTCCTCCGTCAGGATCCGGACATCATCATGATCGGTGAGATCCGTGACTTCGAGACGGGCGAGATCGGCGTGAAGGCCGCGCTCACGGGCCACCTGGTGCTCTCCACGCTGCACACCAACGACGCGCCGGGTACCGTCAGCCGTCTGCTCAACATGGGCATCGAGCCCTTCCTGGTGACGGCCTCGCTCAACCTCATCCTCGCCCAGCGTCTGGCCCGCCGCCTGTGCAACGCCTGCAAGCGCCCGGCGGAGCAGGTGGACGAGCAGCTCCTCGTCGAGGCCGGCGTGCCCCCTGAGAAGCTGGGCACCTTCACCCTGTACGAGAAGGTGGGCTGCCGTGAGTGCAACGACCGTGGCTACCGCGGCCGCGTGGCCATCTACGAGGTGATGCCCTTCTGGGACGGCCTCAAGGAACTGGTCATCAACGGCGCCTCGGCCGCCGAGCTCAAGGCCGAGGCCATCCGCCTGGGCATGAGCTCGCTGCGCATGTCGGCCCTCTCGAAGATGATGGACGGAGTCACCACCCTGGAAGAGGTGGTCGCCAACACCGCGCCCGATCGCTTCTAGTCCACAACCGTCAACCTCCTCCCTACCCGAAGGACGGACTCAGTGAATCTGCATCAGCTGCTCAAGGCGATGGTCGAGAAGGGCGCCTCCGACCTCCACATCACCACCGGCTCCCCGCCCCAGCTCCGCGTGGACGGCGATCTGGTGCCGCTGAAGACGGCCCAGCTCACCCCGGTGGAGACCAAGCAGCTCTGCTACTCCATCCTCACCGACGCCCAGAAGCACAAGTTCGAGGAGGAGAACGAGCTGGATCTCTCCTTCGGCGTCAAGGGTCTGGCCCGCTTCCGCGCCAACATCTACATGCAGCGTGGCGCGGTGGCCGGCGCCTTCCGGACCATCCCCTTCAAGATCCTCACCTTCCAGGAGCTGGGGCTGCCTCCGGTGGTGGGCGAGCTGGTGAAGAAGCCGCGCGGCCTCATCCTCGTCACCGGCCCCACCGGCTCGGGCAAGTCCACCACGCTGGCCTCGATGATCGACAAGATCAACACCGATCGCCATGAGCACATCATGACGATCGAGGATCCCATCGAGTACCTGCACCCGCACAAGAACTGCCTGGTGAACCAGCGTGAGGTGGGGGCGGACACGCGCAACTTCAAGACGGCGCTCAAGTACATCCTCCGGCAGGATCCGGACGTGGTGCTGGTGGGCGAGTTGCGCGACCTGGAGACGATCGAAGCGGCGCTGGTGATCGCCGAGACGGGTCACACCTGCTACGCCACGCTGCACACCAACAGCGCGGTGCAGACCATCAACCGCGTGCTGGACGTGTTCCCCCCCTACCAGCAGCCCCAGGTGCGCGCGCAGCTCTCCTTCGTGCTCGAGGGGGTGATGAGTCAGGCGCTCATCGCCAAGGCGGGTTCTCCGGGCCGGGTGCTGGCGCTGGAGGTGATGGTGCCCAACCCCGCCATCCGCAACCTCATCCGTGAGGACAAGATCCACCAAGTGTACTCGTCGATGCAGGTGGGCCAGGCCAAGTTCGGCATGCAGACCTTCAACCAGGCCCTGGCCTCGCTGCTGATGCGGCGGGTGATCAGCCAGGACGAGGCCTTCGGGCGCTCGAGTGACGCGGACGAACTGCGCAACATCCTGGCGGGTGGTGCGCCTGGTGGGATGCCCGGCATGCGGCCCGGCGGTCGTTAAATTACGGGAATCTGGGCAGCGGAGTTAAACTCGCTTCCCCTCGGAGGGCTGTATGGCGGCACCGGCGATCCAGAAGACGGCATCCAAGAAGAACACGGCTCAGTTCCTCTGGGAGGCGAAGACCAAGTCTGGCGAGACCAAGAAGGGGGAGATGGAGGCCTCGGACATCGAGGCGGTCAACGCCCGCCTCAAGGCCCTCGGCCTCAACCCGACGAAGGTGCGCCGCAAGGGCCTCCTCGACTCGGATCTCAGCCTGAGCCTCGGCTCGGGGGTGACGGGCAAGGACATCCTCATCTTCACCCGTCAGTTCGCGACGATGATCGACGCGGGTCTGCCTCTGGTGCAGTGCCTGGAGATCCTCGGCGGGCAGATGGACAACCCGGCCTTCCGCAAGGTGGTGTTCGCCATCAAGACCAAGGTGGAGCAGGGCTCCACCTTCGCGGACGCGCTGAAGGATCACCCCAAGGTCTTCGACGAGCTCTTCGTCCAACTGTGCGCGGCGGGCGAGGTCGGCGGTATCCTCGACAACATCCTCAACCGCCTGGCGTCCTACCGCGAGAAGAACGAGAAGCTGAAGGCCAAGGTGAAGGGCGCGATGACCTACCCGGTCATCGTGCTCCTGGTGGCCTTCGCCGTGACGGCGCTGCTGCTGCTGAAGGTGACGCCGGTGTTCGCCAAGATGTTCGGGGACTTCGGCCAGGCCCTGCCCGCGCCCACCCAGTTCGTGGTGGATCTGTCCGCGTGGGCGCAGAAGTACATCTTCCACGCATTGGGCAGTGTCACCGCCGTGGTGCTGGCCTTCACCTATACCTACAGGAACCCCAAGGGACGGCGCTTCCTGGACAAGGTGTTCCTGATGGCGCCGCTCATCGGCAACGTCATCCGCAAGGTGGCGGTGGCGCGCTTCACCCGCACGCTCGGAACGATGATCTCCTCGGGTGTGCCCATCCTGGACGCGCTGGACGTGACGGCGAAGACGGCCGGCAACCGCACCGTGGAGGACGCCATCTTCTACGTGCGTGGGAAGATCGCCGAGGGTAAGAACATCGCCGGTCCGCTACTGGAGACGAAGGTGTTTCCGCCCATGGTGGTGCAGATGATCGGCGTGGGTGAGGCCACCGGCGCCATGGACACCATGCTCAACAAGATCGCCGACTTCTATGACGACGAAGTGGATGCGGCGGTGGGGGGCCTCACGGCGATGATCGAACCGTTGATGATGGTGTTCCTCGGCGGCGTGGTCGGTGGCTTCCTCATCTCCATGTACCTGCCCATCTTCGCCATCGCCGGTGCCGTCAAGTAGCGACGGGAGCATCGCGTTCGTCTCGCCTCTTCCCGGGGCGGACGGGCTGCGTACCCGGCTGGTGTGGCTCACCGTGTTCCGCACGGTGGCCGTCAGCTTGTCGCTGGTGGCCGTCGCCGCCCGTATCCTCACCCAGCCTCTGCAGGAGCCCAGCCGGGCGGACAAGCTGTCCTTCTCGGTGATCGGGTTGGTGTACCTCTTCACCCTGGTGTACGGCCTCATGCTGAGGCGGGGCCGGGTGGACCGGATGGCGGCCGTGGCGCAGGTGGTGGGGGACCTGCTCATCGCCTCGGCGCTCGTCTTCCTCACGGGCGTGGGGGACAGTCCCTTCACCTTCACCTACCTGCTGGCCGTCATCGGAGCGAGCATCCTGCTGGAGCGGCGGGGCGCGCTGATGGCCGCGGCGGCGGGGGGCGTGGCCTACGGCTCGTTGCTGGTGGCGGTGAAGTTCGGCTGGCTGGTGCCTCCCATGAGTATCTCCAGCCTGAGCCGCCACCGGACCGTCTTCCTGCTGGTGAGCAACCTGCTCGCCTTCTTCCTCATCGCCGCATTGGCTGGCTACCTGTCGCGCCAGCTCTCGGCGGCTGGTGGCCGGCTCTCCCAGCGCGAGGAGGACCTCAAGAAGCTGGGAGAGCTGCAGCAGCAGATCCTCACCTACATGCCCTCGGGGCTCATCACCTGCAATGGAGCGGGCCTCGTCACCTTCGTCAACCGCGCCGCCAGCGCCATCCTCGCCCTGGATGAGCGGCTGCCGGCGAGCACTCACCTGGAGTCGCTGCTGCCGGGGGTCCTGGGGCCGGAGGTGCGCCAGCGGCGCCGGGAGCTGACGGTGCCGACGAAGGCCGGCCTGCGCACGCTCGGGCTGACGGTCACCTCTCTGGGGGCGAACAGCGGCGGCACGCTCGTCGTCTTCCAGGATCTGACCGAGCTGCGTCGCGCCGAGGATGACCTGCGGCGCGCGGACCGGCTGGCCGCGCTGGGGACGCTCGCGGCCCAGCTCGCGCACGAGATTCGCAACCCGCTGGCCGCCATGCGTGGCTCGGCGCAGCTCCTGGTGCAGGAGCCCGGGGCGGATCCCACTTCCACCAAGCTGGTGGAGATCCTCCTGCGCGAATCGGATCGGCTCTCCAAGCTGGTGGAGGACTTCCTGCGCTTCGCCCGTCCGCCGCCGCCGGTGAAGCAGGTGCTGGCGCTGGAGACGTTGGTGAAGGAGACGGTGGAACTGCTGCGCGAGGATCCTCTCGCCCGGTCGGTGGCGGTGGAGCTGGAGCTGGCGTCCCTTCAGGTACCGGTGGATGCGGATCAGCTTCGTCAGGTGCTCATCAACCTGTTGCGCAACGCCTTCCAGGCGGCCGGCTCAATGGGCAAGGTGCGCGTGGGCCTGCGGGCCGAGGAGGAGCAGGTCCTGCTGAGCATCTGGGACTCGGCCGGGAGCATCCCCGCGGCGGACCTGCGGCGCATCTTCGAGCCCTTCTTCAGCACCCGGGAAGGTGGTACAGGGCTGGGGCTGTCCACGGCATACTCCATCGTGCGCGCGCATGGTGGCACCATTCGCGTGAGTTCCTCGCCGGGCGAGGGCACCGAGTTCATGATTCAGTTGCCGCTGCGGAGCTGAGAGGGAGGGAGCGAGGACGTGCACATCCTGGTGGTGGATGACGAGCGGTCGATGCGCGAGTTCCTGGAGGTGCTGCTCGCTCGGGCGGGTTACCGGGTGACATGCGCGGACGGGGTGAAGAGGGCGAGGGAGGTGCTGGACTCGGCGGAGGTGGATCTGGTCATCACCGACATGAAGCTGGGCGCCTCGCAGAGCGGCATGGACGTGCTGCGCGCGGCGCGGGCGCTGTCCGATCCGCCCGAGGTCATCGTCATCACCGCGTTCGGTACGGCGGCCTCGGCGGTGGAGGCCATGCGCGAGGGAGCCTACGACTACATCGGCAAGCCCTTCGACAACGAGGAGCTGAAGCTGCTGGTGCAGAAGGCGCTGGAGAAGCGCGCGTTGCGCCGGGAGAACGTCTCGCTACGAGAGCACTTGGTGCCCGGGGCGGGAGTGATGGGGGTGGGCCGCAGCGAGCGGATGCGCGCCATCTGGAGCCTGGTGGAGAAGGTGGCTCCCACGCGCTCCACGGTGCTCATCCATGGTGAGAGCGGTACGGGCAAGGAGCTCATCGCCAGGGCCATCCACTTCAAGAGCCCGCGGGCGGGCCAGCCCTTCCTCCCCGTCAACTGCGCGGCTCTCAACGAGGGGGTACTGGAGAGCGAGCTCTTTGGCCATGTGAAGGGGGCCTTCACCGGCGCCATGCAGGATCGGCCGGGACTGCTCGTCTCCGCGGGGGAGGGGACGGTATTCCTCGACGAGATTGGCGAGGTCCCGATGGCCACTCAGGTGAAGCTGCTGCGCGTATTGCAGGAGCGGAAGGTAAAGCCGGTGGGCAGTGCGGCGGAGGTGCCCTTCCATGCGCGCGTGCTGGCGGCCACCAACCGGCGCTTGGAGGCCGAGGTGAAGGCGGGGCGCTTCCGGGAGGATCTTTTCTACCGTCTCAACGTGATTACGGTGGAGCTGCCGCCGCTGCGGGAGCGTCCGGACGACATCGCCCTGCTGGCCGAGCACTTCCTCGAGCGGCAGCGCCAGGAGCTGGGACGGCCGAGGCTGCGCTTCTCCCCGGAGGCGCTGGCGGTGCTGGCCACCTATCCCTTCCCGGGCAACGTGCGCCAGTTGGAGAACATCGTCGAGCGCGCGGCCACGCTGGCGGATGGGGATGTGCTGACGCTCTCCGTGCTGCCACCCACGCTCCGGGGCGAGTCGGAGCGGGCCGAGCCGGTCCAGGATGGGGTGTCACTGACGCCCGGCTTCTCATTGGAGCACTGGATGGATGCGGCCGAGCGGCGCTACCTGGTGGCCGCCCTCGGGCAGGCCAGCGGGGTGAAGACGCGGGCGGCGGAGCTGCTGGGGCTCAGCTTCCGCTCCTTCCGCTACCGCCTGGCCAAGCACGGGCTGTCCGAGCGGGAGGATGAGGGCTGAGCCTCCCGCCGGCCCAGGCCGGACCACGCTTCAGCGGAAGTCGCGCCGGTTGAAGAGCAGCACGGCCAGCGCCACCAGCACGCCGGTATAGGCCACGGCGTACCCCATCGCGGGCAGCAGCTCGCTCGCGCTGCTGACCAGGCCATAGGTGGCGTGCGGCCGGTAGTTGAGTCGCGACAGGTCCGGTAGCAGGTAGAAGACCGCGCGCCCCACCTGCTGCACCAGCCCGTTCTCGGACTTCTCCGCCAGCTTGTAGATGTCCCGGGCCAGGTGTCCCGCGAAATAGATGCCCACCGTCACGAAGGCGGACACCGTCTGGCTGGAGAAGCTGGACATGAGGAAGCCCACTCCGCTGAGCACCAGCAGCTCGAACCACAGCATGCCGATGGCCACCACCTGCGCGGAGGTGACGGGGTGCCCGTAGCTCGCCACCAGCAGGAAGAACAGCACCGTCATCGCGGCCTGTAGCACCGTGAGGGTGAGCATGTTTCCCACCAGCCGCCCCACCAGGAAGGTGCCGCGGGAGATGGGCTTGGACACCATCAGGAAGATGGTGCGCCGTTCAATCTCCCGCGACAGCAGTCCGCTGGAGAGGAAGATGGCGAGCAGCGAGAGGGTGAGACTCATGGCTCCGAGCCCCACGTCGGTGAGGACCCGCTCGAAGGTGGAGACGGTCACCTCCATCACGAGGGTGCTGGACAGGAGCAGGGCGAGCGCGAAGACCGCCACCACGACGGTGATGCGGTTGCGCCGCGCCTCGCGGAAGCCGTTGAAAGCCAGGGCGATGAACGGGTGCATCAGGAGATCTCCCCTCCGACGGGGCCCTGCCGCGCCTCCTCGAGCGCGCGCAGGAAGAGGTCCTCGAGCGAGAAGCGGGAGGGCTGAAGCGCCGTCACCCGCGCCCCTGCCTCCATCACCTTTTGCAACAGGGGCTGCGAGTCCGCCTCGCGCACGCGCAGCAGCGCGCGTCCCTCCAGGGCCTGTATGGACTCCAGCGGTACGCCCAGCGCCTGGATGTGCTCCGGTGTCAG